>JBGQGI010000114.1:0-5864 GCA_041497375.1 Candidatus Dormibacteraceae bacterium
CCTGGTCAAGGTCGAGCTGGCTCGTGCCATTCTCGCCGGGACTCGGGTCATCGTCATCGACCCCGAGGGCGAGTACGCCCGCCTGGTGGCATCACTCGGAGGCGAGGTGATCGCGATCCGGCCGGGCTCGCAGGCTGGGTTGGACCCGTTCGCGGTCACCGACTCCAGCCCGGGTGCGCTCACCACGCGGATCGCGACTCTGACCACGTTCTTGGACCTGCTGGCCGGCCCGTTGGGGCCGCGCCAGCGGGCGGAGGTCGAGGACGCGATCTCGCTCGCCTTTGCGAAGGCTGGGTTCGCCGACGGCGAGTCAGTCGACGACCTCACTTGGCCGCGCCTCGCCGATGTGACGGCGCGCCTCGGCGCCAATCGTGCGACCGAGGATGTCGCGGTCCGGCTCGAGCGTTACGTCGGCGGGCCAGGCCGCTGGCTATTCAACCAAACTGCTGCCGCCGCCGCCTCGTCGAATACCGGAAGCGCGGCATACGTCCTCGCCGGCCTGCCGGAGGAGGAGCGAACGCCGGCAATGTTCCTGGTCCTCGACCGCGTCTGGTCGAGGCTTGCCGACTCTTCAATCCCGACGCTGGTGGTGGTCGACGAGGCCTGGTGGCTGATGCGCCACCGCGAGACCGCGGCCTTCCTCTTCCGGCTGGTCAAGACCTCGCGCAAGCGCCGCGCCGGACTGACCCTGATCACGCAGGACGTGGGCGACGTGCTCGCCAGCCCGGACGGCGAGCCGATGATCGCCAACTCAGCCCTCCAGATCCTGATGAAGCAGGCGCCGCAGGCGATGCCGAGGCTGGCCGAACTATTCCGCCTCACCCAGGCCGAGCAGTCGTGGCTGCTCAACGCGCAGCGCGGTGAGGGGCTACTAGTCGCGCGAGGCAAGCGGGTGCCGTTCCAGGTGATCGCGACCGACGAGGAGTCACGCCTGATCGAGGGCAACGAGAGCCGCACATGAAAATCCTGCTCTCCGCTCTCCTGCTCCTCGTCACCTTTCCTGTGGTCGTGGGCACCGCGGCGGCGACTGTCGCCTCCGCGCCCCACCCCACGCCTGCTGTCCGGCTCTTTTCGTGGGTGCCGGCGGACGGCTTCCCGGATCGCTTTCCTTTTGGCCAGTGCACCTGGTGGGCGGCCTACAACCGGAAGGTCACCTGGAACGGCAACGCGGCTGACTGGCTTGCGAACGCTTCTGCACAGGGATTCCACACCCAACCCAGACCCAGCGTCGGCGCGATCGCCGTCTACCGACGCGGCGCCCCCTACAGCGCCCTCTACGGCCACGTCGCCGTCGTGATCGGGGTCGGCCCCGGCACCTACACGGTCAGCGAAATGAACGTCGTCGGCTGGGGCCAGGTCAGTACGCGAAAAGTCGGGTGGCCGGACCCGCACATCGAAGGCTTCATCCCACTCCAGGAGGACCACCAATGATTGCCCGACTCCACATCGTCGCGGAACTGGTCTTGATCGTCTCGGTCGGAATCGCTGTTTGCGTCGCGGTTCTGCGCGAGCGCGAGCACCGGCGCCCCGGGGTTCTCCTCGACCTGCTGCCACCCGAGGGCGCTACCGCCGACGTCCGAGCATGGGTGCTCTTCTTCCAGAGCCTCTACGCGATCGCGCATCCCTGGTGGAAGCGCTGGCTACTCGGCCAGCCCCACATCGTCCTCGAGCTCTGGTCGGAAGCCGGCGACCTCGGTGCTCGCTGTTGGGCGCCGGCCCGTCTCGAGCGGATGGTCTCCGTCCTGCTTCGCAGCACCCTGCCCGGCATCCAGGTCCGTCCGTCAGTAGCTGCCGTATCGATGCACGGTCCTGCGACTCGAATGCGGCTCCGGCTGGATCGCGACCCGCTTAACTCTCTGGCCGATCCCAAGCCGGAGTCTCTGCGGTCGGTGATGCTCGCCTTGGCCGAGGCACCTGCCGCAGTGGTCCAGCTGGCGATCAATCCCGACGTTAGCTGGCAGAAGCGCGCCCTGCGCCAGCTCGATCAACTCGCAGGCCTGGAGCCCGAGCGGGGCCTGGTGATGACCGTACTCGGCTGGGTGGTCGACGGCTTGTTCCATCTCGTCCTGGCGGAGCAGCCCAATCCGCCGCGGTCGCTCCGGCGGCCGACGCGGCCCGCGCCACCACCGGAGAAGGCATGGAGTCCGGGTTACTGCGCCGATCTCCGGCTCAGGGTGGCCGCACCAAATGACGCGGCCGCCCAGGCGCATATGCACGCGCTAGTCGCATCGCTTCGAGGCTTCGATGGCGCCAACGGCTTTCGGCCAAGACGCGTGTGGCTCGGCCGACGTTTCGATCGCTCGGTCGCCAGGCGAGTGGCGCCATCCGGCGGGATGGTCCTGGTCGCCAGTGAGTTGGCCGGCCTCTTCCATCTCCCAACCGACGTGGCTGGCTTCGACACTGCACCGACGAGCCTCACCCCCGCGCGCCGTCCGGGCAACGAGGGCAAGATCCTCTGCCTTCTCGAGGACGGTCGGCAGACCCCAGCAACTCTCGACACTGCTGACGCCCGCCATCACGTCCACGTCCTCGGACCCACCGGCGCCGGGAAGAGCACCCTGCTGCTCAATCTCGCACTTGACGACATCGAGGCCGGGCGCGGTGTGGGCGTCATCGACCCCAAGGGCGACCTAGTGGCCGCGCTTCTGGAGCGGATTCCGAAGCGGCACTGGGATCGCATTCAGCTCATCGACCCGTCCCTGCGCGACCGGCCGGTCGGCCTCAACATCCTCGACTGCGAGGATCCCGATCTGCACGAGGTCGCGTGCGATCAGCTGGTCACCATCTTCCGCAAGGCGTATGAGCGGTTCTGGGGCCCGCGCACCGATGACATCCTGCGGGCGGCGGTGCTGACGCTGCTCCTCCGACCCGGAAGCACGCTCTGCGAGGTCCCGCTGCTGCTGCTTCAACCCGGAGCTCGGAGAGTCCTCACCGCAGGCATCGAGGACCCGGTCGGTCTCGGTCCGTTCTGGGACGAGTATGAGCGGCTGCCGGAGGGGCAGCGCCTTCAGATGGTGGGGCCTGTCCTCAACAAGCTGCGCTCGGTGCTGCTGCGGCGGACGGTCCGCAACATCATGGGTCAGCCGACTTCGACCATCGACTTCGCCCGCTGCATGGACGGCGGCGGCATCCTTCTCGTCTCGCTGGCCAAGGGCTTGCTTGGCGAGGAGACGAGCAAGCTGCTCGGCGCTTTCCTGGTCGCCCGCCTCTGGCAGGCGGCGATGGCGCGGGCGGGCCGGCCGGCGTCAACTCGGACCGACTTCTGCCTCTACCTGGATGAGTTCCAGAACTACCTGCATCTGCCGCAGAGCCTGGACGAGATTCTGGTCGAAGCCCGCGGATACCATCTCGGCCTGGTGCTGGCCAACCAGCACCTCGGCCAGCTCTCCGGACCGACTCGCGAGGCGATCGCTGCCAACGCGCGCACGCGCGTCATCTTTCAATGCGGACAGGACGACGCTCGCTACCTGGCGCGCGAATTCGACCCTTGGCTCGGCGACCTGCAGCTCCGGAACCTTCGTCCCTATCAGGTCGCCGTACGCCAGTTCCACGCCGGCCGCACCGAGCGTCCATTCACCGGGGTCACGCGGCCCGAGCCACCAAGCCTGGGCGCTGACCATGGACGAGGGCTGATAGAGGTCGCGCTCGCGCGCTGCGGGCGGCCGCGCTCGGAAGTCGAAAGCGAGATCGAAGAGCGCCTCCGGACATATGCGAGCGCCGCCGGCGACCGCCGCGATGTCGCGGCCGGCGAAGAGGGTGGTCGCAAAGGGGTTCGCAATAGGGTGCGCAGAGGACGATGATGGCCGACCCATTTCCCGTTCAAATCGAGGGCCTTAAGCGCGGACTGTCTCCGACAACACATGCGCACCCTCGACCGCTCACCGACCGCGACCATGCCATCCTGCTGGCAATCGATCAGTACCGCTACCTGGATCGCGATCATGTCACTGACCTCTTCTTCCCTGGTCGCAGAAGTGCGGAGCTCTGCCTAAAAGACCTGCTCTGGCGAGGGCTCATCTACCGCTGGCCTGTCGTGCGCTGGCAAGGCTCACCGATCAAGCCCTCTGTGTACGGGCTGACTTCGTCTGGAGCGAGACGAGTCGCCCAGCTCCGTGGGCAAGACCCAAGGCCGATACGCGACCGCGCTCGCCGCGCCCGCGAACAGACCTACCACCTGAGACACGACCTGGAAGCCAACCGGTTCTTCACGAAGCTGGCGGCGGGGGCGCGCGACCTGCCCGACCAAGGTCTCTATCACTGGCTCGGTGAGGCAACGTGTCGCGCCGCGTACGAACGCGACGGCAGCCCGACATCTGATGGATGGGGTCGCTATCTGCTCGCCGACCGCGAGATCACCTTCGACCTGGAGTGGGACCGCGGCACGGAGCACGCGCGGCGCATCCGACAGAAGGCGATCGGATACGTCGTCTACTTCCGCGGCCGCAGAGACGCCGCCCTCAACCACGTGTTGTTAGTCGCTCCCACGCGCGTGCGCGAAGGTGAGCTCCACGACCTGATCTCTCCGATCCTTCCCCAGCACACCAATCTGTGCCGCTTCTGGACCACGGCTGTCGAGACGGTTTCGGCAATTGGTTGGCTGGGTGCGGTGTGGCTGGAGATCACAGGACCGCCGGGCCGATACGCCTTCGCCGACATGCCCGGCTACCCTCGCGGCATCCGTGCGGCAAACGACTCCATCGCCAAAGGCCGCTGGTGGGACCGGCGTCCAGGCGGAGGCGAGGGAGCATGAGCGGTCGCCGGCCTCGCCTTCGCTTGATCGATGGAACGAGGGGGCCTGACTCTGACCCCTGCGTCGTTGGGCCGCAACAGCCGCTGTTTCAGATCGCGCAGGGAGCCCGTGCACTAGGAAATCTTCATGTCTGGAACCGCGAGTGGACGCAAGGCGAACACGGCGGACCCTGGTTCACCTCGGAAACCGCTCACGTCGATGTCGTTAACTCGCGACCGACCCAGCGTCCAAGGATTTTCGCTGGCGGCAGCCGCACTATCGCTGATCGAGCGGTCATCGACTCCAAGATCAAAGAACTGCCTCGTACCGCGATAGTCCTGACGAGCCGAACGCACGGCGCATCAGCGGCCATTCGAGATGCGGTAATGCGGCGCGGCCTCCAGCTGGAAGTCTGGACCGCAATCACCGATGGGCACCCCACTGCCGAAGCGGCATACTTCGCGCGCGACGAGGAGATGATCCGGTCGGCCGACCGGGTTCTCGCCTTCTGGGACGGCAACAGCACTGGCACGTCGCACGAGCTGGCATATGCAAAGAAGCTCGCCAAGCCGATCGATCTGGTTGTCGAACGAGAGCCGTCGCCCAATGGCTTCACCGGAGGCGACGCCGCGTGACCGGAAACCGCATGCCTCCTGGCCTTGCGATCGTGCAAATCGACCTGATCCAACCCTGCCCGATCCAGCCACGTGTCAACGTCTCAGTCGACCTGGTCGAACAGCTGTCTGACTCAATCAAGTCTGGCCGCCATCAACCGTTGCTTGAGGTCGAACCCGCCCCTGGCCAGCGCGACCGCTACCAGATCGTCTGCGGAGAGCAGCGCTGGCGCGCGGCGAAGGCGGCCGGCTTGCTCGAGATCCTGGTTCGGGTCCATCCGCACCTCGGCTATCTCGAGCGACTCGAGAAACAGTACGAGGAGAACCACCTTCGCGCCGACCTCGATGTGGTCGAGGAGGCGCACTGCATCCTGGTCGACAAGACCATCCGTGACATCGCGGTCGCAGAGCAACTGCTGCGGGATTCGCTGGTGCCCTTCGAGCCGCTTGATGAGAAAAGGATTGTCCACCGAGAAGAGTTCGCGCAGCACCTCGACGGCCTGCGCGAGTTGCTGGTCAAG
>JBGQGI010000115.1:0-5864 GCA_041497375.1 Candidatus Dormibacteraceae bacterium
GAGATCGCGCAGGACGCGGCCAAGCTCCTGGAGCCGCATCGCGTCCCGTATTACGTGCAGGATCTCGCGACAGCCGTGCATCGCTTCTACCACGCGGGCAACGAGAGCCGCGAGCATCGCGTGGTGGTCGACGATGTAAATCTCACGTGCGCTCGCTTGGAGTTGTGCCGCGCCGCACGTCACACTCTCAAAACGTCGCTAGACCTGATGGGCGTCAGCGCTCCCGAGCGTATGTAGGTAATAAGGAGAGGGATTTGGACGTCACCTGGTTAGGACATGGTTGTTTTCGGCTGCGGGGCCGCAACGCGGCGGCGGTCACCGACCCGTTTCCCCCCAGCATCGGGCTCAAGCTGCAGCGACTCGATGCGGACGTGGTCACGGTCAGCCACGAGCACGACAACCACAACTACACGCAGGCCGTGCGTGACGGATACGAGATCCGCGGTCCAGGTGAGTACGAGGTGGCCGGGATCAGCGTCATCGGTTTCCCCACCTATCACGACTCGGAGAAGGGCGCCAATCACGGACGCAACACCGTGTACTTGATCGAGATCGACGATGTGCGCGTCTGTCACCTCGGCGACCTCGGCCACCGGCTCGACGACACAGATGCGGAAACCGTCTCGTCGGTCGACGTCCTGCTGGTGCCGGTCGGCGGCCGAACGGCGATCAACGCCGCGCAGGCGGCGGAGGTCGTCAGGCAGCTGGAGCCGCGGTACGTGGTGCCCATGCACTACGCGATCCCCGGCCTGAAGCTGGAGCTCGACCCCGTCGATCGCTTCCTCAAGGAGATGGCCGTGATCGCCGGCGAGCCTCAGCCGAAGCTGACGGTCCAGGCTTCGTCAGGCGAGTACGAGACCAAAGTTGTGGTCCTGGAGCCGCGCATAGGCCCGGCTTAACGTCTAAAGCCGGCGCGTCCGGTACCATTGTTAAAACCGCCCTGGAGGTCTCTATGTCGAAGTACGTTTTCGTGACCGGGGGTGTCGTCTCCTCTCTTGGAAAGGGCATCACTGCGGCGTCGATCGGGAACATCCTGAAGGCCCGCCACCTCAGCGTCTCCCTCCAGAAGCTCGACCCTTATCTCAACGTCGACCCCGGCACCATGAGCCCGTACCAGCACGGCGAGGTGTTCGTCACAGACGATGGGGCAGAGACTGACCTCGACCTCGGTCACTACGAGCGCTTCGTCGATGAGAACCTGACAGTCGCCTCCAACGTGACCACCGGAAAGATCTACCAGGAGGTCATCGCGCGCGAGCGCCGCGGCGACTACCTGGGCGCCACGGTGCAGGTCATCCCTCACGTGACAAACGTGATTAAAGAAAAAATCCTCCGCGCCTCGCGCGACCCTCAGGTCGACGTGGTGGTGGTCGAGGTGGGTGGGACCGTCGGCGACATCGAGAGCCTCCCCTTCCTCGAAGCGATTCGCCAAATGAAGAACGACCTCGGGCGGCAGAACGTCTTCTACGTCCACTGCTCGCTGGTGCCTGTGGTCCACGGCCAGGAGATGAAGACGAAACCGACGCAGCACTCAGTGCAGGCGCTGCGCGCGATCGGTATCCAGCCCGACGCGATCATCTGCCGCTCGACAAGGGCGATTGACGCCGACCTGAAGGAGAAGATCGCGCTCTTCACCGACGTGCCGCGCGACGCGGTCGTCTCGGTGCCTGACGTCGATTCGATTTACGAGGTGCCGCTGATGCTCGAGGAGTCAGGGCTCGGCCGCGTGATGGCCAAGCACTTCGAGCTCGATGACGCGACCCACTCGCCTGACAACGGTCAATGGATCCAGCTGGTCGAGCGCATCAAGCACCCGCGCGCGACAGTGCCCGTGGCCGTCGTCGGCAAGTACGTCGCCCTCCCCGACGCGTACCTCAGCGTCATCGAGTCCCTTCGCCACGCAGGCATTCACCACGGGCTCGACATCGACATCCACTGGGTCTCGTCGGAGAAGCTCGATGCGGGCGACACGTCGCCGCTGAAGGGGGTCGCGGGCATCGTCGTGCCTGGCGGTTTCGGCTATCGCGGAATCGAGGGAAAGGTGCAGGCCTCGCGCTACGCGCGCCACAACCAGATCCCTTACCTGGGGCTGTGCCTCGGGCTCCAGTGCGCCGTGATCGATTTCGCGCGCGAAGCGCTCGATGCGCCGGACGCCAACTCCACGGAGTTCGCCGCGTTCACGTCGACGCCTGTGATCGACCTGATGCCCGAGCAGAGGAACATCGACCAGATGGGCGCTTCGATGCGCCTGGGCCTTTATCCGTGCAAGCTGCTGCCGGGCTCGCTGGCGCACAAGGCATATGGCGAAGAGGTCGTGTACGAGCGACACCGTCACCGCTTCGAGTTCAACAACGAGTACCGCGATGCGCTCGGCGACGCGGGCATGATCTTCAGTGGTGTGTCGCCGAACGGCAGGCTGGTCGAGATAGTCGAGCTCGCCGGCCACCCGTGGTTCGTCGCCAGCCAGTTCCACCCGGAATTTCGCTCGCGCCCCAACCGGGCCCACCCGCTCTTCCGCGATTTCGTGCGCGCGGCCTTCCTCCAGAGCGGCATCGACCAGATGGAGCTCCGCCCAGCGGAGCTGGTCGAGGAAAGCGAAGGAACTTAGCGAGAGGCCCCGTGGAGCAGCCCAAGAGGGGGATCCCCTCGTTCGAAGCGCGTCACGAGCTTGCCTTTGAGCTCGTGCACGCCACCGAGGCCGCCGCACTTGCATGCGCCAGGTTGCTGGGCAAGGGCGATCCCGACCGGGTCAGCGAGGTCGCGGCTGAGGCGATGCGGCGTGTGCTCGAGGAGAGCGGCCCGTCGGGAACCGTGGTGCTCGGACCACGCGGCGACCCCTACCTCTCGCACGGCACTTCGCTGTCGGGCGGCGAGCACCACGTCGACTACGGCCTGTTTCCGATCGAGGGTGCCAGCCAGGTCGCCAGGGGTTCGACCAACGCAGTGTCGATAGTTGCTGCTGTCGAACCTGGCGGCTTCGCCCAGCTGCCCTCGATCTGGTACGTCGAGAAGATGGTCGCGGGTCCGGCCGCACGTGGCGGCATCGACCTCGACGATCCGATCGCCGACAACCTCAGGCGGATCGCCTTCGCCAGGGACGCCCGGGTGCAGGACCTGACCGTGGCCATCCTCGACCGCCCCCGCCATCAGGACCTGATGGCCGAGGTCGCGGCGGCAGGCGCGAGGATCCTCACCCTCGAGGAGGGTGACATCGCCGGCGCGGTGATGGCTGCCGTGCCGGGGAGCGGCATCGATGCAGCCATCGGCATCTCAGGCGTGGACGCGACCCTGATCGCGGCGTGCGCAATTCGGTGCCTCGGCGGCGAGCTGCAGGCGCGCCTGTGGCCGCGCAACGAGGAGGAGAGGCTCCTCATCGGTGACGCTGCCGGCCGGGTCTACAGCGCCGCGGACCTGGTGCCGGGGAATGACCTGTCGGTGGTCATGACCGGAGTCACCGGCGGGCCTTTGCTGCCCGGCGTGATGTTCGGCAGCGGCTACGCGGAGACCGCTTCTCTGCTCATGTCCAGCCGGCAGGCCACCATCCGCCGGCTGACCACGCGCCACCACACGCTCGGGGACTCGAGCTGAGGCTCAAGCCAAACCTCGTAGCGCTCGCGCTCGTGACCGCGTGTGCGCTGGCTGCATGCAACGGCGGTACCGCAGCCCCATCTTCGCCAGGACCGACCTCCTCATCCAGCCCGTCACCATCTCCATCGGCCGACGTCACCCCTCCACCTCCATGCGTCAACGCTGCGACGGCCCGCCGGGCGACCGGCGTCACCTCGTCAAACCCGGTGATCGTCCTGGCCTCCGGCTTGAACGGCCCAGATGACCTCCTCTATCTGGCGGCTGATGGCACCGTCCTCGTTGGCGAGCATGGCAACGGTCACCTCGCGATCGTGGGCGGGCCGAGCCGTCTGAAACGGCTGCCGCAGGTGGTCCCGGAGGCTGAAGGCATCGCCCAGATCGGCTCGACGATCTACGTGGCCGACCAGCTGCACAACCGCGTCGTTGCGCTGACGGCCGGCGGCGTCCGAACCGTCATCCAGCTTCAGCCCGATCCAAACGGTCTGAACCTCGATGGCATCGGGAGCAACGGCACGCAGCTCATCGTTCCCGATAGTCCGCACGGAACCGTTTTATTCGTCGATCCTTCAGGTCACGTGACCGCCCGGCAGGGCGGGTTCAGCCGGCCGGCCGGGGTCTGGGCCAACCCTACAGGGCAGGGTGGCCCTTACCTGGTGGCCGACGAGAACGCGAACGCCGTCTTCGCGCTGAAGAATGCTGGCGGGTTTTACAAGCTGGCCGGCAACCTGCCGGGGGTTGACGATGTGGTGCGCGACTCACGTGGTCACGTGCTGGTCACCCTGCCGGGCCTGGGCGTCTTGCGCGACGTGACCTCCGGCGCGAACGTCGCCGTAGGGCTTCGCAATCCCCAGGGCCTCGACTTTGACGGCGCACAGAACCTGCTCGTTACCGAGAGCGACAGGGGCCGGATCGATCTGATCGTGAAGACGTTCGTGATTCGGGTGCCGGTGCCTGCCGTGCATCTCCAGCCACGCCAAGGCGTGTGCTTGGGAATAACGAGGGGTAAGGGATACACAGCCTCGCTGAGCGTCGATCAGGTCACCGGCGCGACCGTCACCACCCAGCCGGGCACGGCGGCAGCTTTCGAGGTGCTGCCCCAGGCTTGCTCCGCGGCCGCTTGCACGGTGTCTCTGGTGGTCGGCAGCCCGGCCGGGCGAGAGCTCGCCTACTTCACGTACCGGGATTAGCGACCCCAGTTCAGGGGTATCACAAGTACAGACCATGGACGAACGGAACCCGTTTCCCCCTCAGGGAGGGGACTCTCTCCCGCCTCCTCCGCCGATGTATCCCGTCACGTCGGACATCCCGCCGGACTCGCCACATCATGCCTCCGCCGCACCGGTTTCGAACCGCAACCGAGGGCTGCTTGGCGGCCTGGGAGCGCTGCTCGTGGCGGCGCTTGCCTATGGCAAGTACGCGTTCCTGATCCTCGTCAAGATCCCGTTTTTGTTGACGGCCGGCACGGCTCTGGTCAGTGTGGTTGCGTATTCGTTCCTCGGCGGCCCCTGGTTCGCCGTCGGCCTGGTTCTGATGATCTTCGTGCACGAGATGGGACACGTTGTTGAGATCCGGCGCCAGGGGATGGCTGCGACAGCGCCGATCTTCATCCCGTTCCTGGGCGCCGCCATCTTCCAGCGCTCCCACGCGCAGAGCCCGATGCGGCAAGCGCAAATCGGGATCGCCGGCCCGATCGCAGGAACCATTGGAGCGACGGTGGCTCTCATCCTGTACGGCGAGACCCACTGGGTCGTCTTGCTGATCTGGGCGTACTACGGCTTCCTGATCAACCTTTTCAACATGATCCCGTTCGGCATGCTGGACGGCGGCTGGATCCTCGCCCCCGTCTCCAAGTGGTTCCAGGTCGCCGGCCTGGCAGCTATCGCCCTACTTTGGATCACGGGAGGGATCAGCCCGCTGGTCATCATCATCCTGGTCATCGGCCTCCCGATGGTCTACCAGCGCTTTCGCAACCCGGCCCTGGACGCTTACCTCACCTCGGGGCCCGCGGCCCCACGAGTCGCGATGGGCCTGGCCTGGCTTGGCCTTGTCGCTTATCTCTCCTTCTTCTTCCTGCAGACCGAGCACATGCTCGGCCCGTTCCTTCGGTAAACTCAGTGACCTGGAGATAAGACCTTGAAAGCACAGATTCATCCCGCTTTTTACGAAGACGCGCTCGTCACGTGCGTGTGCGGCAACACGTTCACGACCGGTTCGACGCGCAAAGAGCTCAAGACCGAGATCTGCTCTGTCTGTCACCCGTTCTTCACCGGCACGCA
>JBGQGI010000116.1:0-5775 GCA_041497375.1 Candidatus Dormibacteraceae bacterium
AGAGGTGCTCGAGTTCGCGCTCGAGCAGCCGGCCCAGAGCAAGACCCAAGCGGCCTGACCGGGTGTCGATACAGCCGACACCCAACGGAACGCGCGGCACTGCGATGCTCGGCATCTCACTGCTGCGGAAGGTGTTCGAGCCGCTCGCCAAGCGGCAGGTCGGCGTTTATAGGCGGACCGGAGGGACCGACAGGATGAGCCGGATGATGAAATTCCCGGTCGTCCTGCTAACGACCACGGGCGCCAGGTCGGGGGTCGAGCGGATCTCCCCATTGGGTGGGTTCCAGGACGGGGACAATGCCTGGCTCATCGTGGCTTCGAATGGAGGCTCGAAGACTCACCCTGCGTGGCTCAACAACATGATCAAGCACCCCGACAACATCTGGCTCGAGGTGGGCAAAAAGAAGATGAAGGTGCACGCCGAGGGGCTCACCGGCGCTGCGCGCGAAGAGGCATACCGCCGCGTCGCCGCCGTGGCGCCGCAGTATGGCGATTACCCGAAAAAGACCGACCGCGTGATCCCCGTCGTCAGGTTGACCCCCGTCTCGGAGCCCTAGTGGGCCGGCCGTCGCCCGAAGTGCTCGCCAGCGCGAAGACGATCGCGGTGGTCGGAGCGTCGCGCGATCCGCGCAAGGCCGGTGGGTCGGTGCCCGAAGGGCTTCAGCGGCGCGGCTTTCGCATCATCCCCATCAACCCTTTCGCCGACGAGCTGTTTGGAGAGCGTGTTTATCGCACGCTCGCCGACGTGCCGGAGAAGATCGACCTTGTCGATGTGTTCCGGCCCGCGGCCGACGCGCCCGACATCGCGCGGCAGGCGGTCGCGATAGGAGCGAAGGCGCTGTGGCTTCAGGAGGACATCCGCTCGGAGGAGGCACGCCGCATCGCTGAAGAGGCGGGGCTCGACTACATCGAGGACGAATGCACCGCGGTGGTGGCTTCGCTTTACCGGATCAAGAAAGAAACAGCGGCGTAGCGCAGCGCAGAGCCGCGGGATACCGACCATTTGTGCCCTTTTGGCTCAGTGCATCGCCTGAGATACGACCATTCGTGCCCAAATGGTCGGGTTTTGGTGGGATAACCTTCGCGTCGTGGCGCCGCGCCGTCCTCATCACCGCCCGCGCGACAGAAGCGTCGAGTGCGAGCTCAAGTTCCGCGTCGCCGGCCCGCGCAACCATGCGCGGATTCGCGCCGCACTTCGCAAGCGCGGGGCCAAGCTCGAGGGTAAGTACGACGAGGAGAACTACCGATTCGACGGGCCCGGCAAGTCGACGCGCGGAACGACGCTGAGGCTGAGGGTTCTCAACGGTGGTCCGCACGGCGTGCTCACCGTGAAAGGGCCGGCGAAGTTTGTGGGCAAGGTCAAGGTGCGCGAGGAGACGGAGATCGACGTCAAGGATGTGCACGCGACCCTCGACCTGCTCACGCAGCTGGGCTTCAACGTCGAGTTCACGTACAACAAGCGGCGCGTGATGTGGACGCTGGATGGAGTGGTGAGCGTCACGCTCGACACGCTGGACTATGGGTGGTTCGTGGAGCTCGAGGGACCGCTCGAGGCGCTGCCCGCCCACGCGCGCAGCCTGGGTCTGAACCCGGACAAGGCATTGAAGGACTCGTACTCGGTTTTGGCGCGAAAGCACCTCGCCAAAACCAAGCCGACGCCCGCGGAGGGCTAGGGCTCAACCATTCGGGCACAAATGGTGGTAGCCCGGGCGATAGGTACAGCCAAAAGGGCACAGATGGTCGTAACGGGATCATTGGCGAGGTCAATTTCCGGCCTGTTTTAAGACCCCTCCCGCGCGCGGTAGACGACTTGATTCAATGCGCGCCTCCCCCTACTGCGCAGGGGAGGAGGTCATGTCGAGCACGTAGCTCTCAGCATCGAACGCGCCTAGCCCACCCTCCGGTCGCCAGTCGAGCGGGCCGACGTGCTTGAAGCCCAGTTTCGTGGCGACGCGCCGGCTCGCTGCGTTGTCGCGGCCGGCCCACAGGGTGAGGCGTTGCACGCCGAGGGCGTTTGGACCCCACTCGATGAGGGCTTTGCACGCTTCGGTGGTCAGGCCCTGGCCTGAGTGGTCAGAGCGGATCCAGTAATGCATCTCGGCTGAGCCGTCGCCATCGCGGTTCAAGCCGGCGACTCCAAGCACCTCGCCACTGCCCTTGTCGACCAGGCAGAAATGGAACTCGGTGTTGTCATCCCAATCCCGCCCGCTGTTGACGGTTTGCGAACGCGTTCCCTCGGGGGTTGGGTCGCGCGCCCACGGCATCCACGGGAGCAGCTCGGGCCGCGAGTCCATCACCGCCCGGAAAAGCGATTCGGCGTGGGCCGGTCCAATTGGCTCAAGAATCAAGCGATCTGTTTTGAGGACTTCTCGCGCGACTGCCACCGCCGAACTCTAGGTCTTGGCCGGGCCCACCCACACTGTCTGGATGTTGGTGAACTCTCGGATTCCGGCCGCCGAAAGCTCTCGGCCGTAGCCTGACCTCTTCACGCCGCCGAACGGTAGGCGCGCGTCCGACGCCACCATCCCGTTGATGGACACCAGGCCCGCCTCCACCCGCTCCGCCATCAGCTGGCCGCGCTCGACGTCGCCCGTCCAGATGCTCGAGCCGAGACCGAAGTCCGTGTCGTTGGCGACGCGCAGCGCCTCTTCCGCATCGCGCACGCGAATCACCGCCGCCACCGGGCCGAAGGTCTCCTCGTTGTAGACCGGCATCCCGGGCTTCACGCCGGCCAGCACCGTGGGCTCGAAGAAGTTCCCGCCGTTTTTCAACCGGTGGCCGCCGGCCAGGACCTTGGCGCCTTTGCCGATGGATTGCTTGACCTGCCGCTCGAGGTCGTCGACGAGGTCGGGTCGCGCGAGCGGCCCTACCTGGTTGGCGCGGTCCGTCGGATCCCCCACCTTGAGCGCGGCGACCGCTTTCGAGAACAGCTCTTCGAACTCATCGGCGATTGGCTCGGCGACGATGAAGCGCTTCGCGGCGATACAGCTCTGGCCGTTGTTCTGGTTGCGAGCGCGACAGGCGACCGTGGCCGCCGTCTTGACGTCCGCATCCTCGAGCACGATGAACGGGTCCGAGCCGCCCAGCTCGAGCACCGACTTCTTCAACGCCTTGCCGGCTGCCGATGCGACCAGCTCGCCCGCGGCCTCAGAGCCGGTCAGCGTGACGCCGGCGATGCGGCGGTCGGCGATGATCCCCGCCACCGGGCCGGGGCCGATGAGCAGGGTCTGGAACACGCCTCTGGGAACTCCCGCCTCTCGGAAAACGTCCTCGATCGCCAGCGCGCACTGCGGCACGTTCGAGGCGTGCTTCAAGAGCATCACGTTGCCGGCTGCGAGCGCGGGCAGCCCGGCGCGGAAGGCCTGCCAGAACGGGAAGTTCCAGGGCATCACGGCGAGGATCACGCCCAGGGGCTGATACCTCAGATAGCTCTTGGTGGCGGTGCTCTCGAGCGGCTCGTCGGCCAGGAGCCGGGCTGCGTTGTCGGCGATCCAGGTCGCGGTCCAAGCGCACTTCTCGACCTCGCCCTCGGCCTCCGCGATGGGCTTGCCCATCTCGGCGGTCATCAGCGCCGCGAAGCGGGATTTCTCCGCCCTCAGGACGCCGGCCACCGACCGCAGCACGGCCGTGCGAAGGTCCATGCCCGCGTCACGCCAGGCGTGCCGGGACGACCAGGCGCGCTCGACGGGGGCTTCGATGCCCGCCGAGTCCAGCTCTGGGAAGGTGGCCAGCTCCTTGCCGTTCGAAGGGTCGATTGATTTCAGCATGGGTTCAGATTAATGCTCCGCGGCCAACCCAAGTTGGCGCCCCTCCTTAGGATTGCAGTAATGGCCCGCTCACCAGTCAAAAGACGCCTTGACGCGCCTTCGGTTCAGACCGCCAAGGCGCCGGACGGCCAGGTGGAGGGACATCGCCGCGTGGCGATCGAGGCCGTCTCGCCCGAGGTCGAGGCCGGCCGCTTCCCAGCCAAGCGCTCGCTGGGCGAGCGGGTCGCCATCGAGGCCGACGTCTTCGCGGACGGCCATGATGCGGTCGCCTGCGTCATCCGGTACCGGCACCAGTCGGAAAGCGCGTGGGTCGAGGTGCCCATGGTCGCCCTGGGCAACGACCGGTGGCACGCCGAGATCACCGTCAGCCGGCTCGGGAGGTATCTCTACACCGTCCAGGGGTGGGCCGACCGCTTCCAGACGTGGCGGCTGCAGCTGGCCAAGCGCATCGCTGCCGGGCAGGACGTGGCGCCGGAGCTCAAAGTGGGCGCCCAGCTGGTCGAGGCGGCAGCAGCGCGCGCCAACGGCGGGGACTCAGCCCTGCTGACGAAGCACGCGGCAGCCCTCGCGAGCGGCGCGGCAACGATCGGCAAAGACCTGATCGACCTCATGGACCGTTATCCCGACCGGAGCGAGGCTGTTACCTACCCTCGCGAGCTCGAGATGCTTGTCGATCCCCAGAGCGCTCGCTTCAGCGCCTGGTACGAGCTGTTCCCCAGGTCGGCCGGCGAGCCCGGACGGCACGGCACGTTCCGCGACGTCGAAAAGCGCATCCCCTACATCGCGAGCATGGGCTTCGACGTCCTTTACATGCCGCCGATCCATCCGATCGGGAGCACCAATCGCAAGGGAGCCAACAACAGCATCAAGGCTGCACCCGACGAGCCCGGCAGCCCATGGGCCATCGGATCGGCGGCGGGGGGACACAAATCGATCAGTCCCGAGCTCGGCACGCTCGACGACTTCCGCCACCTGGTGGGGGCGGCCAAGGAGAAGGGGCTCGACCTCGCGCTCGACATCGCGTTCCAGTGCTCGCCCGACCACCCCTACGTCCGCGAGCACCCCGAGTGGTTCCACCACCGGCCCGACGGCTCGATTCAATACGCGGAGAACCCCCCCAAGAAATATGAGGACATCGTGCCCTTCGATTTCGAGTGCGAGACGTGGCGAGAGCTGTGGGCCGAGCTCCTTTCAATCGTCGTGTACTGGATAGACAAGGGAGTGCGCATCTTTCGAATCGACAATCCTCATACCAAACCCTTCCCGTTCTGGGAATGGCTGATCGGCGAGGTCAAGCGCGACAACCCCGACATAATCTTTCTGGCCGAGGCTTTCACGCGCCCGAAAGTCATGTACCGGTTGGCGAAATGCGGCTTCACACAGTCGTACACGTATTTCGCATGGCGGCACACCGCGTGGGAGATCACCCAGTACTTCACCGAGCTGACTCAGACGCCGGTGAGCGACTTCTTCCGGCCCAACCTGTGGGCGAACACGCCGGACATCCTCACCGAGTACCTGCAGCACGGCGGCCGGCCCGCGTTCGCGGCACGCCTGGTGCTGGCCGCGACCCTGGGGGCCAACTACGGCATCTACGGGCCGGCGTTCGAGCTGTGCGAGGCCCGCGCCAAGGAACCAGGCTCGGAGGAGTACCTCGACTCTGAGAAGTATCAGCTGCGAAGCTGGAACATCGACTCTCCGGATAGCCTTCGCGAGATGATCACCCTGGTCAATGAGATCCGGCGCGAGAACCTTGCCCTTCAGAGCGACCGCGGCCTGCGGTTCCACACGACCGAGAACGAGAGCCTGATCGCCTACACGAAGAGCACGACCGACCTCGCTGACGTGGTGCTGACAGTCGTCAACCTCGACCCGCACCACACCCAGGCGGGGATGGTCACGCTGCCGATCGAGGATCTCGGGATAAGGCGCGATCGGGGCTACCAGGCCCACGAGCTCCTGAGCGGGGCGCGTTACCTCTGGAACGGCCCTCGCAACTACGGGGAGG
>JBGQGI010000117.1:0-5751 GCA_041497375.1 Candidatus Dormibacteraceae bacterium
CACCCGCGGAGTGACGATGGGCGCATACGGGACGGTGTTGTTTCTGGGTTTGGCCGCCGGCCCGCTGGTGTTCGGACCGATCGTCCAGGCCGATGGTTATGCCGCGGGCTTTACTGCTTGCGCCGCGGTCGCGATGGTGCTGGCACTCGTGATGGCCGCGTTCCACGCCGAGCCCTTCCGGCCGCGCTCCGAGATCCCGCTGCCTCCGCCCGCCCCGGGAACATAGCGTCCGAGCTCCCATCGGGCTGGAGCGTCCCCACGTACTCGGCCAGCACTGTGCGGTGGCTGGGGAACGCCAAGGGTGGCAGCGAATCGAGCGCGAACACACCAACCTCGAGCATCTCCGGGCCGGGAACCGGCCGGCTGCCGGCCGCAAGCCTGCCCTGGTAGGCGATTCCAACCATGCTGGGGCCGGTGCGCTTGGCGATGTGATAGACGCCAATGAGGCGTGTCATCTCGACACCGGCGCAAACCTCTTCTAAACATTCACGAGCCGCCGCGTCCCAAGGGTCCTCGTCGTCATTGACAAATCCGCCTGGAAGGCACCATTGGCCGCGCCCGGGCTCGATCGACCTGCGCCCCAGGAGTATTCCGCCCTCGACCTCGATCACGACTGCCGTCGTCAGCTTGGGGTCATGCCACAGCACGAAGTCATCGTTGGCGCACGCCTCGACCTCGCGGCCTTCGACGATCCGCGCCACGAGCTCGGCGCCGCAGTTGACGCAGTAATGGCTCACCTTCCGAACTCTACTGGCCCTTGAAAGCAGACCAGTGGGTCTAGGCGTGCTGCTTCGTCGGGGCCGTTTTCATGTCTGCGACGCGGACCTGGTTGCGACCCCCCTGCTTGGCCGCGTAGAGCGCCTGGTCCGCGCGCTCTATCAAGGTGGTGAACATTGAGGGCTCATCCGTTGCCGCCACCCCGATGCTGATGGTCAGCTTCAGCCCGCCGGGAAAGGTCGCCGCAGCGACCTTGGCGCGGATGCGCTCGGCCAGAGTGCGAGCTCCTTGCTCGGTCGTCTCGTGGAGGATGATGCCGAACTCCTCGCCTCCGTAGCGCGCGCAAACGTCCGATTCCCTGGCGCCCGAGGTGAGGATCTTCGCGAGCTCGTGCAGAACCGAATCCCCCTCCAGGTGGCCGTACGTGTCATTGACCCCTTTGAAGTGGTCCAGGTCGATCATCAAGAACGCGATGCTCTTGTGATAGCGCCGCGCCCTGTGCATCTCTTGCAGATAGCGCTGTGCCAGGGCGCGCCGGTTAGGTAACTTCGTGAGCTCGTCCGTGAGCGCGTTCTCCTCCTGAGCCTGGAAGAGCTGGGCATGCCGGATGGCGATGGCGCCCTGCGAGGCGACTCCGTTCAGGAGGTCGGCCTGGTCGTCGGTCAGCTCGCGCCATGCATTCAGGTAGAGCTCCATCGCGCCCATCAGCTGCCCTGACCGTTGCATCGGCACAACGAGAACGTGGTGCGGATGCCCGCCTGCCTCGAGGCCTGGGGAGGCTTCTTCCGCGAGCTTGAGTACCTGCGGGCGCATCGCCGTCAGCGCAGTGCGCAACGGCTCCTCCTGGAGATGGCGGACGACCCCCTTGGCCCGATGCGCAAGGTTGTACTCGGCCTCCCGGCGCATCTCGTTGGTGCCGGGGGTCATCAGGTACATCGCCCCGGCGACCGCCCCCATGATCCGTCCGGCGTGGGTCAGGGCCACGTTCAGGACCTCCTCGAGCGCGAGCGAGGAGTTGACGGCCGACGCGATCGCGAGCAGGAGACCGGCTCGGTCCCGGGCACCGCTCTCGTCCGCGAGGGCGGCCTGAAGCTGCCTCGTAGTCCTGCGAAGACGCATCAAAGACACCGTCAACAGGACGAACGCGATGACGAGCAGAATCGAGGTCACGAGCAAGACGCTCGCTATATCCGGCACAGAGCCTCCCCTTTTTGAGTTGCCATAGGTTAACGCCCTTGGCCGCAGTGTTGTTCGGGCTATACTCGGCCCGACCTGGAGCCGATCTCTTTCGACGACCTCCCCCTCGGCGGCGAGTGGACGACCCGGCGGCGCACCATCTCCGAATCTGAGATCGCGCTGTTCGCGGCCGTAGCCGGCGACTTCTCCCCGCTCACCATCGACGCCACCCACCGGAATGGCCGAATTGCCCCCCCGGCGCTCCTTGTCGCCATGGCGGTCGGCCTGGGCTCGATGGACATGCCGGTGCCGGCGGTCGCGGAGTGGGAGTGGCTCAACTGGAAGTTCCCGAGGCCCGTCCGCGCCGGGGATACGATCTACGCGCGCTGGACGCTGACCCAAAAGCGGGCCCCGGTCGGGGACGATCCGACGGCGATCGTGGTCTGGCGCGTAGACGTGCACACCGCCGGGGGAGCCCTGTGCGCCGAGGGCGAGGTCGGCGCCAGCGTCTTGCGGAGGGCAGCGGTCAAGGCCCCGGAGCGTGCCGAGGAGCCAATCCCAGCGGGGGCGACCTCCAGCCCCGCTCCACGCCGCAGCAGGCGCCGCCGCCGTCCAGCGGCCGCCGAGGGGGCCAAAGGCCCGGCAGAGGCCAAGGCTGTGCCGGTGGCGGAACCGACAGTCGTGACTCCAACGGGGCTGGCGCCTGACCGCACCTCTGGAGGGCCGAGGCGCCGCCGGCGCCGCCGGTCACCAGGCTCAGCGCTTGCGCGAGACGGCGACGGGGCGGTGAGCAGCGTTTCGGCTGAAACGTCACCTCCCCCGACCGCACTTCCTGCCACTCCGGCCGCCCCGGCCCTGGCCCCTGCGGGGGCAAGCTCCCCAAACCCTCTGACACGCGCGATCCGGCGTCTCCGCCGACCGTAGGGCCGACCCGGCTCAGGCCGGGACTTCCAGTGCCTCCAGGTACTCGATCACGCGGCGGGTCAGCTGGCTCGGGGTGGAAGCACCGCTCGTGACTCCAACCTTCTTGACGCCCTTGAACCAGCTGAGGTCCAGGTCCTCGAGGCTGTCGACCAGGTAGGCCGGCTTGTGGCCCAGCTTCTTGACGACCTCGACCAGCCTCAGCGAGTTGGATGACCGCGGGCTGCCGACGACGATCACGAGGTCCACATGCGGCGCCGCGTCGACCGCGGCTTCCTGCCGCTCCTGCGTGGCGCGGCAGATCTCGTTGTGGACCTCAGCGTTCGGGTAGCGCGCCTGGACGCGTCCGATGAGGTCCTCTGTGTCCCAGACCGACAGAGTGGTCTGGCAGGTCACCGCGATCCGGTCTCCCTTGAGCTCGAGGGCGTCGATGTCCTCTGGGTCCTGGACGAGGTGCACCTTTCCGGGGGCCTCACCCATCACCCCTTCCGGCTCAGGATGCCCCTTCCTGCCGATGTAGACGACCTCGTAGCCCTTCTTTGCGAGGTCGGCCACGAGCTCGTGCGTGCGAACGACGTCCGAGCAGGTTGCATCGATCGGGTTCAGGCCCAGCTCCACGGCCCGCTGCTTGACCTGGGGTGAGACGCCATGGGCGGTGAAGATGACGGTGCCGCCCTTGATCTGGCTCAGGCCGGCAAGCCTGTCGTTCTGGTCCACCAGCTCGACACCCTGCCGTTGTAGATCATCGGTCGCGTGGGTGTTGTGAACCAGCATCCCGAGCATGTGCACGGGTCCAGTGGTCTCCTCCCGCACGCGTTTGGCGATACGAAAGGCATCGACCACGCCGTGGCAGTAACCACGCGGCGTGATCTTGAGAACTTCCATTTGAACCGAGTTTACGCGGAGCGGTTGGGTCGGCTTACTTGTCGGAGACACCCACGAAGAGGTCGTCTTCCGGCAGCTCTGAGCCAGGCTTGCCCCGCGCCAGACGGTAGTACTCGGTGCCGAACGCCAGCCGGTAGATCTGGTCCGCCATCGTCGTAAACCACGAGTTGGGATCGTTCTGGGTCACATGCGCCGCAAAGGCTTCGCGCTTGCGGTCCACGTACTCGCCGACATCGACCTGCGTTGTGATCAGCTCGTCCGGTGTCCCCGGAATAGTGATGGTGCCCTCCTGCTCCTGGCGCCGCGCATCTTCCGGGAGCGCCTCCATGAACTGCTGCATCAGCGTCCGCGGGATGCCTGTGTAGTAGAGCTTGGCAGGTTGCCAGCCTTGCTTCTCGAGTAGGTCGAGCGCGGCGTTGGTGACGAGATGCGCCTTGATGTGGTCAGGGTGCCCGTAGGTCCCGTCCGCGTCATAAGTGACAACGACCTCCGGCCGCTCCTCCCGCAGGATCGCGGCCAGCTTGGCCGCAGCCTCGGCCAGCGGCGCCTGGTGAAAGGACTTGGGATTCTCGTTGTCGGCGGTGCCGACCATGCCTGAGTCTCGGTAATCGAGGAACTCACCGCGGTTGACGCCAAGAATGCGCGCAGCATTCTCCAGCTCCTTGGCCCGCACCTCGCCCAGCCGCGGCCGCGTCGAAGCCTCGTCCATGTTGTGGATCTCGCCAACTTCGCCCCGTGTTGCGGTGACCAGGACGACCCGGTGGCCATCCGCCCTCGCCTTCATCATCACGCCGCCGGTCGAGATCGCCTCGTCGTCAGGGTGCGCGTGCACCAAAAGCAAAGTCCCCATCACTTGATCAACACGTCGGCGAGCTGCTGGATTCCACCATGGCCCGGTCGGGGAATCGTCCTGTCGGCCACAGCCATGACTTCGGGCTCCGATCCCTCCACCGCCACACCCAGACCCGCCCAGGAGATCATCGACGCGTCGTTGCGGCCATCCCCGGCCGCGACCGTCTGTGTTTGAGGAATCCCAAGCCTGTCGCAGAGAAAGGCGAGCGCCTTGGCCTTGTCGCTCTTGATGCTTGTGAACTCGAGGTACGTCGGCATCGATGTGGCCGCGTTCAACCTGCCCTGCCAGCGCCGCCGCACCTCCGGAAGCAGTGCTTCCAGCACCTCTCGCCTGGCGACAATCACGAGCTTTGGGGTGGTCAGCCCCATCGCCGTGTCAAGGTCCCCGATGACGTTGATCGGCATGCCCGCATGGTCTGCATATTCGTGCGCCTCCGGCCGGTCCCGTTCGACCAGGAGCTTGTCGTCGGCATATCCCTGGATATGGAGGTCGCGTTCGCGCGCGAAGCGGATCACCTCCATCGCGAGGCCGTGCTCGATGCCATGGTCGAGGACAATCTCGCCGCTCAAGGCGCGTATCTGCGCGCCCTGGTAGCAAACGATCGGAGTCTCGAGCCCCAAGCGCTTGACCCAGGGCAGCGCACCCGGAAAGGGCCGGCCGGTACAGGCCACGACCGTGATTCCAGCCCGCAGCATGCGGCCGACCGCCTCGACATCGCGCGGATCCAGCTGCAGCGTTGGGCTCAAGATCGTGCCGTCGAGGTCGAGGGCCAGCAGTCGGTACTGCGCCGCGGGACTTACTTCTTTACCTCGGGGTTGAGGAGGTTCGGCGGCCGGCCGCCGCGAGCTGCCGTGGCCATGTTCCGGGCCGCCATCGCCGACATCTCCGATCGAGTGCGGACTGTCGCGCTCGCGATGTGAGGGGCGAGCACCACGTTTGGCATCGAGACCAGGCCGGGATGCACCGCGGGCTCGCGCTCGTACACATCCATCCCCACGCCCGCGATCTTCTTGGCGGCCAGCGCCTGAACGAGCGCGGCCTCGTCGACCACCGGGCCACGGGAGGTGTTGATGAGGATCGCCGATCTCTTCATCTGCTCGAACTGTGGGGTGCTGAGCATGTGATGGGTCTCCTGGGTCAGGGGCACGTGCACCGACACGAAGTCGGACTCCGCCAGCAGCCGGCCGAGGTCGACGCGC
>JBGQGI010000118.1:0-5730 GCA_041497375.1 Candidatus Dormibacteraceae bacterium
AGCGCAAAGCCCTCAACGCGCGCGATCAGCATTGCACCTGGCCTGGTTGTGACCGGCCGGCGAGCTGGACATCCGGCCACCACCTGGTCCACTGGATTCACGGCGGTGCGACCGACCTACCGAACCTTGCTTTGCTTTGTTATCGCCATCACTGGATGGTGCATGAGGGTGGATGGCAGATCCTGCGCGGCGATGGCGGACGCATCGTGACCATCCCGCCGACGGTGGCCTTTGGCCCTTCACCGCGCGGACCGGACTAACGAACTACAAGTAGTGCCGGCGGATGGCTCCCAGGTTGTTGAAGATCCGGACTCCGAACGCGACTATTGCTGCGATTGACAGGTCGACGCCCAGCTTGTCGCCGAAGTAGGTCAGGCCGCCCGCCAGCGTCATGTTGGTCAGCAGGCCACTGAAGAACACCCTCGGTTCGAACGTCCCCGCGATGTATGCCTTAAACGCGCCGAAGATCGAGTCGAGCGCAGCCAGCAGGGCGACCGCGGTATAACGCGCATAGGTGATTGGGATCGTGATCGGCGACAGGAGGCCGATGAGGACCCCGAGGATCGCGAACACGACCGCGACGACGATTACTTGCATGTGGGCGCCGGCGAAGGCGATGGCGATGGTCGCGGGCTTGCGCCCGGGGACGGAGACGGCGTCGGAGGGTTCAGCCTCGAACGGAATCCGACCGCGGGCTCGGTGGGGTTCATGACGTTGACGTACTCCAGGTCCGGTGAGTTGTAGTTGACCTGGCCTCGGCCCTGTATCGCTTTCAACGCTGCCACCTTGTCGTGCAGCGTCGTGAACTCCTCAGGGGTTAGCACCCGGCCAAAGTAGACCTTCCAGCCCCGCTTGGCGATTAGGGTCAGGTTGCCGCACGAGTCGAAGATGAATCCCGACACCTGCTGGCCGAGGAGCGCCGGGAAGCCGCGCTGCATGTTGACGAGCGCGGTCAACAGCACTTGCTCGATCGGTCTCTCCCCAACCTTGGGGTCAGCGCCACTTGGACCCTGCACATCGACGAGACCACCGGCCGACGAAGCAGGCGCGAGCACCACCGCCTGGTCCGAGAGCAGGTACAACGAGGTGTTGGAGCCTGAGTGATACACGGCGACAGGCTGCCACTCGCTGATCTCCACCAGGACGCTTCCCGGCAGCTGCGGGATGACGGTGGCCGCTTGCACCCACGTCTGGCTGAGCAGCTTGTGCTGATCCGCCTCGGCATCGACCGACAGCACGGAGGCGCCGCCCGTCAGCCCTGCCACCTGTGCCACCTGCTCGCTGGTCAGGTGGTCAGCACCGGTGACCTCCACCGTTCGCACTGACAGCACCGGTCCGAACCACAGCCATCCGAGCAGAGCAGACAGGGCGACCGCCGCACCCATCGCGACGGCGCGACGCGCCCAATGCACGTCCGGCTCGCGCAATGACTTCTCCGACCGCGTCCAAAGCTGGCCCTTCAGCGGCTCGCTCGCCTCGAGGTCCCGGCGCCACGCCGCGCGCGGCAGCAACGACCGGCGCCTTCTGAACTTCATGCGGTGGGCGGTCCCACCCGATTCGCCTGGCGCTGAATCGCGTGGTCGACGAGACGCTGGCACAGCTGATCGAACGTGACCCCTCCCGCTCGCGCGGCATCCGGCAGCAGCGACAGCTCCGTCAGCCCGGGCACCGTGTTGACCTCGAGGATCCAGGGCGTGCTCTTGGCGTCCACGATGATGTCGACGCGCGCCATCCCTGCACATCCGAGCAGCACGAACGCTCGCCCCGCCGCATCGGCCGATGTGGCTCGCGCGCGCTCCTCGATGCGTGCAGGGATGATGTGGTGCGATTTGCCCGCCGTGTACTTCGCGTCGTAGTCGTATGTCGGGTTGTCGCTGACGATCTCGAGGGTCGGCAGAACCTGCACCTCCGGTGTCGCCAGCACTCCGACAGTGATCTCGGTCCCGGCAACGAATCGCTGCACCAGGACGCGTCTGTCGTAACGCGCGGCCAAGACCAGGGCGCTCGCGCACTCCTCGGCGTTCTTGGCAATGGTCAGCCCGATCGTGGAGCCCTCGCGCACCGGCTTCACCACCATCGGCAGACCGAATCGCGAAACCAGGCGCTCCACGACGTCGGCGCCCACGCCTTCCTTTATCTCGAGCTCCTCGAAGTCAGGGATGTGCAGGCCCGCGCCGGCCATTACCGAGTTCGAGCGTGACTTGTCCATGCACAGGGCGGAAGCGAGGATCCCCGACCCTGTGTAAGGAATCCCGAGCAGCTCGAGCATCCCCTGGACCGCGCCATCCTCACCGAGCCGCCCGTGAAGTGCGTTGAAGACGCAGGCGAAGCCACCATCGCGAAGCGTGTCCCAAGTTGTCGCATCGAGATCGACGCCGACTACCTCGTGGCCGAGGCCTCGCAGCGCCTCCTCGACCTGGGCGCCCGACCGAAGGGACACCTCGCGCTCCGCCGATCGACCGCCCCGCAGCACCGCCAGCTTCATCGCCATCGCCCCACGAGCTCGACCTCCAGCTCCAGGTCGGTGTTGAAGCGCCGCTTCACTTCGGCCCGCGCGCGCTCGATGAGCTTCGCAACATCCGCGGCCGTGGCGCCTCCCTCATTGACGATGAAGTTGCCGTGTAGCTCGGAGATGACCGCTGGTCCCTGGCGCAGGCCCTTCAATCCCGCGGCCTGCACCAGCCGGCCGGCCGAGTCGCCCTGCGGGTTCTTGAAGACGCTCCCGCAGTTCTTCGTCTTGATGGGCTGGGTCTCGTTGCGTTCTCGCGTCAGCTTGGCCATCTGCGCTTTCGCCTCTTCCCCATCGCCCCGATGCAGCTGAATAGTCGCCTCGACGACGAAACCTCCCTTCAGGTTGCCCTCGCGCAGCGCCGACGTTCGGTAGCCGAACCGAAGATCGCTCGGCGTCCATTTCTTCTTGCCCGAGCCCGGCATGAAGCCGCATGCCTCGACCAGGACCTCACTCATCTCCTTGCCCCAACAACCGGCGTTCTGATAAACCGCGCCGCCGACCGAGCCGGGCACGCCGATCGCGAACTCGAACCCACGCAGATTGGCGTCGGCGGCGATGCGCGCGAGCCGCATCATCTTGAGCCCGGCGGCCGCGGTTATCCGCGTGCCGTCGATGTGGTGCTCACGCGTCGCCACGCGCACAACCAGGCCTTCGATGCCGGCATCTGCAATAAGAAGGTTGGTGCCGGCGCCGAGCAGGAAGTGAGGGATTCCTCGTTCACGGCTGCCTTCGATCACCTTTTCGATGCCTTCCGCACGGCCGGGCTCGACAAAAAAGTCCGCAGGACCCCCGATGCCGAATGACGTGCGCGAAGCCAGCGGCTCCTTCTCCCGTACGCCGGGAAGGCCGTGCAGCCAGGCGAGGTTAGACGCGCTGCGCCAGCTCATCGCCCAGCTTGCGGATATCGCCCGCTCCCATCAAGAGCAAGATGTCGTCGGGTCCGACCAGGCCTTCCAGCACCTGGCGCGCGCCCTCGAAATCACCCACATACGAACCGTTGGGGAGCAGATTGGCCAGGTCGCTCGCCTGCACTCCGGTCGGATTGTCCTCGCCGGCCGAGTAAACGTCGAGCACGAGCACCTTGTCGGCGCCGGTGAACGCACGCGAGAAATCCTGCATGAGGGCCGACAGGCGCGAGTATCGGTGCGGTTGGAAGACCACTATCAACCGGCGGTGGCGCAGCTCGCGCGCCGCCTGCAGCGTCGCCCGCACCTTGGTCGGGTGATGGCCGTAGTCGTCGTAAACCGCCGCGCCCTGGAACACGCCGATGAACTCGAGCCGCCGGTGCGCGCCGGGAAACCTCTCCAGCGCTCCCACCACATCGGCGAAGCTCACGCCTGACTCCAGCGCCATCGCGGCGGCGCCAGTCGCGTTCTGAACGTTGTGGCGGCCGGGCTGGCGCAGGTTGACGCGGCCCAGCTCGCGGCCGTGGTGATAGATGGAGAACGGGCGCCCATTGCCGCAGCGATAGTCGGCGCTCTCGTCGAAGCCGTAGGTGACCCGTCGGGCTTTTGAATTGAGCGAACGCGCACGTTCATCGTCAGCGCACAACACTGCGAGACCATCCGCCGGCAGCCCTTCGACGAAGTCGGCGAAAAGGTTCTGCACCGCTTCCACGTCTTTGAAGTGGTCGATGTGGTCCAGCTCGATGTTCGTGATGATCGCGCGCTTCGGGTGATGCAGAACCAGGCTCCCGTCAGACTCGTCAACCTCCGCCACCAGCAGCTTTGAGCGGCCCGCGCGAGAGCTCGACCCGTCCCCCACGAGAACCGTCGGGTCAAGTCCTGCCTCGGTGAGGATGTGCCCGATCATGTACGTGACGGTGGTCTTGCCGGCGCTGCCGGCGACCGCGATCGCATCGCTTTCGCCGATGAGCTCGGCCAGCATCTCCGCGCGAGTCACGACCTTCACGCCCATCGACCGAGCCGCATCGAGCTCGGGAGACGATTTGATGGCGCCGCTGTACACCAGGAGGTCCTGGAGCAGCACGTGCTCCGGGTCGTGACCCAGCTCCACGCGCACGCCGGCGTCCTCGAGCTCGGCGGTCGTGTTCGATGGTTTCAGGTCGCACCCGCTCACCTCGTGGCCCCGAGCGAGGAGGACCCGGGCGAGCGCGGAGACACCCGCACCGCCGATGCCCATGAGATGGATCTTCATCCGCGCATCACTTCCCTGAGAACGCCAAGCACCCTCTGTGCGGCGTCTCGACGCCCCGCGCCTGCCGACGCTTTGGCCATGGCGCGCAAGCGTTCGGGGGTGAGCCCGTCGAGCGCAGCGACCAGCGAATCGGGGGTCAGCTTCGCGTCCGGGATGCTGGTGGCCGCGCCGGCCTCCACCATCGCGGCGGCGTTTTCCTCCTGGTGCCCCCCGCCGAAAGTGCCTGGGATCAGGACCATGGGGAGGCCGACTGCGGTCACCTCTGCGATCGTCCCGACGCCCGCCCGGCTGACGACTAGATCTGCGGTGCTCATCAAGGACTGCATATCGTCCACGAAAGTCAGTCCGCGGTAATGCGCGTGCGAGTGACGCGCGACCCCGTCAGCTCCCTGTCGTCCCGCGACGTGCACGATCTCCTCGAATCGTTGTCCGAGCGCGTCGAGCGCTGCCCACACAGTCTGGTTCAGGTTGCGCGCTCCCTGGCTGCCCCCGGTGATGAGCAAATGCCGAGCCGGCGCCGCGGGCGTGCGCCGCAGGAATCCCTCCCGCAGAGGAACGCCGGTGAGAATGATACGTCGCGCCTTGATCCGCTTCTCCGTGCCCGGGAGCGTCGTGCAGACTGCGGCTGCCGCACCCGCAAACATGCGCGTCGCCAGCCCTGGGCGGACGTCCTTCTCATGCAGCACGTAAGGGATGCCGCGCAGCCGAGCCGCCGCGATCGCCGGCGCCATCACGTAGCCGCCCACGCCGAGCACGACGTCGGGGCGGAAAGCGTCGACGATGCGGAGACCGGCACGCAACGCCGTCGGGATGACAGCCGGAAGGGCGAGGTTCTTCCAAAGCGCGTCGCGGTCCAACCCGCGGACGTTGACTGTCGCCAAGTCGAACCCGGCAGCCGGAACCAGGCGCTCCTCGGGACCGCCCGCGCGCCCGACCAGGAGTAGGGCACCGTCCGGTTCCTCAGCGCGAAAGGCTCGGGCGACTGCGAGGGCGGGATAAAGGTGCCCGCCGGTCCCGCCGCCCGCTATCAAAAGGCGCATTTGTCCTCCGTTTGATTCCTG
>JBGQGI010000119.1:0-5726 GCA_041497375.1 Candidatus Dormibacteraceae bacterium
AACGCTGGGCTCACGAAGCAAAAATATGAGAAAGAACCAGTCGGTTCTCTCTCATCGCGCGTGCGGCTTCGCCGCAGGGCTGCCTCCCGCGACTGCGTCGCGGGGACCCCAGAGGTATCAAAGTTATGCCGGGGGGACCCCGGCCAACCCTGCCGCGCTGGTAACCGCGTGATCGCGACTGTTCGCAAGGCTGAACGGCTCGAGGGTGAGGTCATGCTGCCCGGCGACAAGTCCATCTCGCATCGCGCACTGATCCTCGGCTCGCTTGCCGACGGCTGGAGCCGCGTGCACGGATTGTCCGCCGGCGCCGACGTGCAGTCGACTGCCAACTGCCTTCGCGCGCTTGGAGCGGTGATCGAGGAATCCGCGGTTCGCGGGTTCGGATTGGACGGCGTGCGCAAGGCCGCCGCACCGCTGGACTGCGGCAACTCGGGCACGACCATGCGACTGCTTGCGGGCATCCTCGCGGCCCAGGATTTTGTCAGCGAGCTCACGGGCGACGAGTCGTTGACGCGAAGGCCGATGGACCGGGTGGTCAAGCCCCTGCTCGCGATGGGTGCGCACGCGCAGTGGCCGCCCCTACGCGTCGGCGGGCGGGTGCCCCTCCACGGCATCGAGTACGTGATGCCGGTGGCGAGCGCGCAGGTCAAGTCGGCGGTGCTGCTCGCCGGGCTCTTCGCCGAAGGCACCACGGCCGTTATCGAACCCCTACGCACTCGCGACCACACCGAGGTGATGCTGCGGTCGATGGGCGCGGACATCAAATCGGAGGGAAATCGTGTCGAGGTCCGCCAGACGACCACGCTCAAGCCCTTCGACATCGAGGTCCCTGGCGACCTCAGCGCCGCGAGCTTCTGGCTGGTGGCGGCAGGCCTCGTGCCCGGGTCCACCGTGGTCCTCCCCGGCGTTGGGGTCAACCCCACGCGGACCGCGTTCCTCGAGCTACTGCGGCACCACGGCTTTGACATCCACAGGTCGCGAAAGCGCGTCAGTGCAGGCGAACCGGTCGCCGACCTCGAGGTTCACGCAGCATTTGGGGAGGACCCGCTCGAGGTGGCCGGCGACACCGCCGCGGAGATGATCGACGAGCTGCCGATTCTGGCCGTGGCCGCCACCCAGCTCTCGGGGCGCAGCCACATCTCAGGGGCGGCCGAGCTGCGCGTGAAAGAGTCGGACCGCATCGCTGCGATGGCCGAGGGGCTTGCCGCGATGGGCGCGAACATCACAGCCAACGCGGACGGCTGGACGATCGAGGGCCCATCCAGCCTGCACGGCGCGCAGGTTCGCTCTCTCGGAGATCACCGGATCGCGATGGCTCTGGGCATCGCCGGCCTGCTGGCCGACGGCGAGACCGAGATCGAGGACGCCGAATGCGTGGAGATCTCGTATCCGGGGTTCTTCGACCAGCTGGAAGACCTGTGCTGACCGTCCGATCCGAGCTCGATATCGAGCTCGTCACCCTGGAGCTGCACGAGCTCGAGGTGACTGAGCCACGGGACGACTTCGAGCTGGAGGTAAAGCGAACGACCCAGGCGGTAAGAACGGGGGAGGTGGGCGACCCCACGCCTGCGCGCGCGCTGTACAGGCGGTTTGGCATCGACCCGACGCGCGTGAGGCCTTCCTCCGAGGCCCTGCTGCGCCGGCTCAAGAAAGGCGAATCCCTCCCGCGCATCAACTCCTTGGTGGATGTTGCCAATGCGTTGTCTGTGCAGCTGCAGGTGCCTGTCGGGCTGTACGACCTGGACAAGGTGCGCGGCGACGAGCTCGTGGTGCGGCTCGGCGCCGAGGGCGAGAGCTACACGGGCATCGGCAAGGAGCGCGTCAACGTCGCCAACCGAATTTGCGTTGCGGACGCGGAGGGGCCGTGCGGCAATCCCAGCTCCGATTCAGCTCGCACGATGATCACCACCGACACCGAACGCGCCGCGTGGATCTATTTCCTTCCCGTCAGCGACGAGACAATCGACCGCACTGCCGAGCTGATCGCGGTGTTCGGCCGCGGCCTCGTGCGAGTTATCTAGTGGTCACGATCCTCGGCGCCGGCATCGCCGGCGCGTCGCTGGCGTGGGCGCTCGCGCGGCGAGGACGGAGGGACGTGGTGGTCTCCGACCCGGCGTCGGAGCCCGCAGGTTCGACCTCAAAGGCCCTGGGGGGGTATCGCACGCAGCATGGCAGCGAGCTGAACATCGCCCTGTCGCTCGCATCGCGGGACTTCTTCGTCCAGCGCGCCGAGCACGTCCACTTTCAGCCCAACGGATACCTCTACCTCGCGGAGACGCCCGAGGTTGCGGTCGAGCTTCGCCGCAGGGCCGACTTCCAGCGGACCTGCGGGCTGCCCATCGAGCATCCCGATCCACGGGCTGTCGTGCCGTGGCTCGACACAAGGGGAATTCATGGCGCCAACTTCTGCGCCCTCGACGGGCAGTACATACCCCTCGACATCCTCGGTTGCTACATCGAGGAAGCCAGAGAGCTTGGTGTCGATTTCCGCCTTGGGCGAGAGGCGGGATCTCGCGATCTGGCCGCGGACATCGTCGTCATCGCTTGCGGAATCTGGTCTCCGGAGGTGGGAGCCAAGCTTGGCGTCACGCTGGCGGTCGAAGCCGTGGAGCGGGGGATCTTCATCACAGGCCCATACGATTGGTTGGGTGACAAGGTGCCGGTAACTCTGGAGGCGGGGTCGGGTTTCCACCTTCGCGAGCGCGACCGCAGGCTGTGGGTGATGGGACCGGGCGACCAGCACGATTGGAATCGCATACGCGAGTGGCTCGTGATGCGCGCGCCGCGTGCGGAGGTGCTGGAACCTGATGGCTTTCTTGCGGGCAACTACGAGATGACCTTTGATCACCACCCACTGGTTGGCGAGACGGAGAGGCCTGGCGTGTGGGCAGCGTGCGGCTTCAGCGGTCACGGCGTGATGCACTCGCCCGCGGTGGCGGACAGCCTTGCGGCCATGATCAATGGCGACTCGCCACCGCTCGACATCCGACCACTGAGCCCGCGCCGCGTCGAGCCTCTGATCGACTCGACACAGCTGTGAGCGCCGCCTCCGAGCAGGTCCTGTGCGTGAAGCGCGAGGACATCTTTCCGGATGGCGCCTGGCACGGCTTCGTGAGCGATCGGCTGGAGGAGCGCCAGGCGGTCATTCGCGAGCACCACTTCTTCATGGCGCGTGCCAAGGTCGAGGACGATCCCAGCTACCAGCAGATCATCCCGTACGTCGTGTTTCGCCACGGTGACCGCTATTTCCTCACGCACCGGTTGCGCGCCTCATCCGAGAAGCGATTGCGCAAGCAATACTCGTTGGGACTTGGTGGCCACATCAACCCGGGAGACCTCCAGGCAGGCGATCCGATCCAGGACGGCCTGAAGCGCGAGTGGGAGGAGGAGGTCATCTACGACGGCAGCCTTGAGACGAGGCTGATCGGCCTCCTGAACGACGAGTCCTCGCCCGTGTCAAAGGTGCACCTTGGCGTGGTGTTTCTCGTCGACGGCGATACGCCAAACATCGCGATCCGCGAGACCGACAAGCTGGCGGGCGAGCTGCTCACGCTGGACGAGATGCGTATCTACTACCTGGGGATGGAGTCCTGGTCGCAGATGGTGTACGACCGCCTTGCGCGTGGTGAGCTGCCGCGATGAAATTCGTCGAGGTCGGAGGCGAGCGCTTGTCGGCGATCGGGCTCGGCACCTGGCAGTTCGGCTCGACCGAATGGGGCTACGGCAAGGATTATGCGAGCGGCGAGGCAGGCGCAATCGTCAAGCGAGCGCTGGAGCTCGGGGTGAACCTCATAGACACCGCCGAGATCTACGGCATCGGGCGTTCCGAGCGCATCGTCGGTGAGGCGATTCGCGGCCTGAGCGAGAAGGTGTTCCTCGCGACGAAGCTCTTTCCCATCGGCCTCCCGTCGCAGGTTGGGGGGCGTGCCCGAGCGAGCGCAAGGCGACTCGGCGTCGATCGTCTCGACCTCTACCAGCTGCACTGGGCCAGCCCGCTGTTTCCGCCGAGCTGGACGATGCCCCGGATGAAACGGCTGATCGACTCGGGATTGGTGGGCCACGTCGGCGTCAGCAACCACTCGCTGTCCCAATGGCAGGCGGCCGAGCGCTCGCTCGGCGCTACGGTGCTTTCGAATCAGGTGCGATTCAGCTTGATCGCGCGGGGGCCCGAACACGAGCTGCTGCCCTGGGCTCAGCGCGAAGGGAGGCTGATCATCGCGTACAGCCCGTTGGGCCAGGGCTTGCTGTCGGGCAAGTACCAGAACGCGCCGCCGCGAAACTTCAGGCGCGCACGGCGAGCGTTCAGCGATGAGTCACGTCAGCGTCTGCAGCCGCTGGTCGACGCCCTGGGCGAGATCGGTGCGAGACACGGGGCGACCAGCTCGCAGGTGGCCCTCGCGTGGCTCATCCGCAAGCCGAACGTGGTCGCCATCCCGGGAGCTTCCAACGTGCGCCAGCTCGAGGAGAACGTCGGCGCTGCAGACGTCGAGCTCACCGACGACGACGACGCACGGTTGACCGCGCTCGCACTCTCGGCCGAATAACATCCGTCAGGTGAATCCCGTGACCCTCGAGGCTGTCGAGCTCTTCCGCATCAGGCTGCCGCTCGTGGCCCCGTTCGAAACGTCGTTCGGGATCCAGACCGAGCGCGACATCCTCCTTCTCAAAGCGAAGACGAGTGATGGTGACGGCTGGGGCGAGTGCGTCGCGACCGAGGAACCCACCTACTCGTCCGAGTACGTGGAGGGTGCAGAGCACGTTCTCGTCCACCACCTCTTACCGAGATTGTTCGATCACGGGCGCCTGTCGGCAGAGGACGTCGCGCCCGTCCTGCATCCAGTGCACGGTCACCAGATGGCGAAGGCCGCAATCGAGATGGCGATCCTGGACGCCCAGCTGCGAGCGAGCGGCGAATCCTTCGCCCAATTCTTCGGAGCGGTGAGAACGGAGGTCGACTGCGGAGTCTCGGTCGGCATCCACTCCTCGATCCCCGCGCTCCTCAAAACGGTCGGCGACTACCTCGACCAGGGCTATCGACGCGTCAAGCTGAAGATCAAGCCCGGCTGGGACGTCGAGCCGGTGAGAGCGGTCAGGGAACGCTTCGGAGATGTGCCCCTCCAGGTGGACGCCAACACCGCATATTCGCTCTCGGACGCCAAGCACCTGGCCGAGCTCGACGCTTTCGAGCTGCTGCTGATCGAGCAGCCCCTGCCTGAGGACCAGGTGCTCGCTCACGCGGAGCTGGCGAAGGTCGTCCAGACCGCGATCTGCCTCGACGAGTCGATCACCTCCGCGCAATCGGCGGAGGACGCGATCCAACTCGGGGCCTGCCAGGTCATCAACATCAAGCCAGGGCGTGTGGGAGGCTACCTCGAGGCGCGGCGCATCCACGACCTGTGCGCCAGGCACCGGATACCCGTGTGGATGGGGGGGATGCTGGAAACCGGGCTCGGGCGCGCCGGCAACGTGGCCATGGCGGCGATGCCCAACTTCACCCTTCCCGGTGACACGTCAGCCTCGGGCCGCTACTTCCACCGCGACATCACCGAGCCCTTCGTGCTGGTCGAGGGAAGGCTTCGGGTGCCGCAGGGAGCGGGGCTCGGGGTGAACGTCGATACAGAGTTCCTGGCGGAGATCACGCACTCGCAGCAGACCGTTCGGCCGGCTGGGAGGGCCACGCAAACAACAGAGTCCGCGGTGAAGTAGGGAAGGCGAGCGAAGCGAAG
>JBGQGI010000120.1:0-5724 GCA_041497375.1 Candidatus Dormibacteraceae bacterium
CTTGAGGCCCAGCTTCCACGACTCGAAGTAGGTCTGCTCGATGTCTTCCACGGTTGCGTCGGTCGGTAGGTTGACTGTCTTGGACATCGAGCCCGAGATGAACGGCTGGACGCCGGCCATCATCCGCACGTGTCCCATCGGTGCGATCGAACGGGTGCCGTTGACGGGCTTGAAGGCGCAGTCAAAGACTTTGAGGTGCTCCTCGGCCAGGTGCGGCGCGCCCTCGATGGTGTCGTTCTCGTCGATGTAGATGACGATCTCTTTCACCTGGTGCTCGTCGTAGCCGAGCTTCCGCAGGGCTGCCGGCACCGTGCCGTTCACGATCTTCAGGAGACCGCCGCCAACCAGCTTCTTGTACTTGACCAGTGCGAGGTCGGGCTCGATCCCGGTGGTGTCGCAATCCATCATCAACCCGATGGTTCCGGTCGGCGCGAGGACGGTGGCCTGCGCGTTGCGGTAGCCATGGGCGCGCCCGAGCTTGACCGCGCTGTCCCAGGTGTCGCGTGCGGCATCGACCACGTCTGCCAACTCTGGTGACGTGTTGAGCTGGTGCGCCGCCTGGCGGTGCTTCTCCATCACCCGCAGCATCGGCTCGCGGTTCTTGGCAAACTCGCTGAACGGTCCCTTGACCTGCGCTATGCGCGCGGACTGGGCGAATGCCTCACCGGTCATGATCGCCGTGACCGCGCCGGCGAAGCGCGAGCCTTCGGGGGAGTCGTACGCCAAGCCCATCGACATCAGCAGAGCGCCGAGGTTGGCGTAGCCGAGGCCCAGCGGGCGAAGCGCCTCTGAGTTCTTGGCGATCGCGGGAGTGGGGTAGGAGGCGTTCGAGACGAGGATCTCCTGGCCCGTGAAGCAGATGTCGACGGCGCGCTTGAAGCGATCGACGTTGAACGTGCCGTCTTCCGATTGGAACTTCATCAGGTTGAGCGAGAGCAGGTTGCAGGCGGTGTCGTCGAGGAACACGAACTCACTGCATGGGTTGGTGGCGTTGATGCGGCCCGTGTTCGGGACCACGTTCCAATCCTGGATGGTCGTGTCGAACTGAAGGCCCGGATCGCCGCAGATCCACGCCGCGTCGGCGATCTCGCGCCACAGCTTGCGAGCCTTATAAGTGTCGACAGTGCGGCCGCCGACGATAGCTTTGGTTTCCCACTCCTTGTCGGTCTCGACCGCCTTCATGAACTCGTCGCTGACGCGCACCGAGTGGTTTGCGTTCTGGAACTGCACCGAGTCGTACGCTCCGCCGGGCACGTTGAACCCAACGTTGTAGCCGGCCTCGATAAGCGCCCATGCCTTCTTCTCCTCTTCCGCCTTGCAGCGGATGAAGTCGAGGATGTCAGGGTGATCGGCGTTGAGGATGACCATCTTGGCCGCCCGCCGCGTGGTGCCGCCCGACTTGATCGAGCCTGCGAACGAGTCGTAGCCCTTCATGAAGGAGACAGGGCCCGAAGCGGTGCCGCCGCCTGAGAGCTGCTCCCTGGACGACCGCAGCACCGAGAGGTTGGTGCCGGTGCCGCTGCCGAACTTGAACAGCATGCCTTCGGTCTTGACCAGGTCCAGGATCGACTCCATCGAGTCCTGCACCGAGTTGATGAAGCACGCCGAGCCCTGCTGGGAGCGTCCGGGCACTCCGATGTTGAACCAGACCGGGCTGTTGAACGACGCCTGCTGGGTGACCAGGAGGAAGCGCAGCTCCTCCGCCCAGTTCTCGGCGTCCTCGTCGCCGGCGAAGTAGCCGCCTTCGCGGCCCCACTTTGCGAGCGTATCGACGACCCGGTCGATGATCTGGCGGACGCTGGTCTCGCGCTCGGGGCTGTCGGGGCTACCACGGAAGTACTTCTGCGCCACGACGTTGATGGCCAGCTGTGACCAGGAGCGGGGGACCTCGACGTCCTTCTGCTCGAAGATGACCTGGCCCTTCTCGCCGGTGATCCCCGCTGTTCGCCGCTCCCACTCGATCAGGTCATAGGCATGGCCGCCGGGAGGCGTGAAAAAGCGTTCGAAGCGGAGCCCGGGCACTTTCCCTGATTGTGCGCCCTTGTGGGTACCGTTACGGCGGGCTGCGGCGAGGTCGGCTACATTCTTGGCCATTTCTTAGAGAACGCCTCCTTAATTCATCCCCGATGCGGGTGGTTTCAAATCGTTTTCTGGGTCGTCTGGTGCGACGTGTGCTGGGTCGTGGAATTTATCAGTTTGGGGATGCAAGAGGCCCCAGAGCATGCCCGCCACTTATGCCCCAGGGCCTCGATGTAACGCCGCTGAATATACGCGCAGGCTTTTCAGCTTGTCAAGCCCCAAAACACAAGATGTTCGGTGTCATCTGGCCTTCGAACCCCACATGTAGGTGGATTACCTGTGGACAACCCTGGTGAGGAGTTGGGCACAGGCTGGGCATTGGCTGGGGGAAACCTGGCAAAACCGGCCTACTGGGTCGTGTCGACCAGAGCCAGGCCCATCTCCGTATACACGCTCTGCGTCCGCCCGTTTGGCTCTGTGGAAATCTCCCCGTTTCCTGTGTCTGGCAGCTGGACGCTCTGCGCCGAGGCGCGGATCCTGGCTGACACCTGTTTGCCCTCCCCGTAGGCGTTCTGGAGCATCGTCACCGCCCTCTGGAGCTTGTTCTCGAGCACGCTCTCGAGCGTGTCCAGATGCCTCTCGACATCGATGAGGGCGGACTGCAGCTTCTCCATGTCGACGCTGCGGGCAAACTGCAGGTGCAGCTGGTAGAGCGTCAGGAGGTAGGGAAGCGCCATCGCGTAGCCGACCACCATCACGTGCCGCTGATGGGCCCCGACAATCGCCCCGCGGCAGACGTCGTAGGCCGCGTCGGGGATGACTGCAAGGGCGAACGGGGACGTCGTCGCCGGATCGATGTACTGGCTGACCTCACGCACCCTCCGCTCGACCTCGCGTTCGACCTGGGCCGTGAGCTGGGCTCGTCGCGGCGCATCCAGTCCCGGCTCCGCCAGCTGCTCGAGTGCGTTGCTGGAGACCCACTTCGAGTCGATCGGCAGCAGCTTGCCGCCGGGCAGGCGGAGCGCCAGCTCCACGACCTTGCCGCCGACCCAGACGTTGCGCTGGAGCATCTCGGGTGGCAGGTGCTTGAGGGTCTCCTCGAGGATGTTTTCTCCGGCGGCGCCTCTGGTGGAGCTGCCGGCGATGACGCTCTCGAGGCGCCTCAAGCTGGCACGGGCTTCGTCCTCGACGGGCTGACGGGCGGTGAGGGCCGAGCGCAGGCCTTCGACCACCGACTGGGTCTGGGTGAGCCGCTCGCGGAGCTCCGCCGCCTGGGACTCCTGGGTCTGGCCTCCGGACTCGAGGCGGGTGCGCAGCTCGGCGACATCCCTGACCTGCCCGTCGGCGCGCTTGACCAGGCTCCAGACCAGAGCGGCCACCACGCCAACTGCGAGCAGGACACATACAAGGAGGAGGGCGAACAAGAGTTCGAGCAGCGACATGTTGGGCATTGTAGTCCGGGAAGTAGGTATAAACAAGCCTGTTAATCTGACTTAAGTGGCACGCCCAGAACCCCTTACCGAGAAGCAGCCGGCGCCCGACCGAATCCCGCTCGAAGAGGTCTACATGCGCATGGCCGAAGAGCTGGCGAAGCGGTCGACCTGCGCCCGCCTCCAGGTGGGCAGCGTGATCACATCAGGCGACCTCACCCAGGTGCTGGGGATCGGTTACAACGGCAATGCGCGGGGCCTGCCGAATCGGTGCGACTCGAGCCAGCCGGGTTCATGCGGCTGCATCCACGGCGAGCTGAACAGCCTGGTGAAGGCCGGTGCGCAGCTGCCCGGCAAGCTGATGTTCGTCACCGCCTCGCCATGCGTCATGTGCGCCAAATCGATCATCAACTGCAACGTGGCGCGCGTCTACTACCGCGACGCCTATCGGGACCCGGCCGGTCTCGACGTGCTCCGGCAGGGCGGCGTCGAGGTCGAGCGCTACGACCAGTGGCGCGACCTGTGGAGACAAGCCCGCTAAAGGACGATCTCCCAGCCGCTGTCGGTCTGGACGATCCGCGGCTCGACGGTCGGGACCTCGCCCAGCTGGCGCGCTCGGGAGAAGAGCTTCGCAGAATCGCTGTCGGACGCTACTGACTCGAGCACGGCGCGGGTCGCGTAGACGAGCGTCAGCTCCCGGCTCTCCAGGGCTTTCTGCGGTTGGATCCACAGCCAATCCGTGACTTCGCCTTCCTGTGGCCGGATCACCTGGTTCGGAGGGAGCTGCGCCAGGAAGAAGCGTGCGTCGTACCGGCGGCGAAGCTGTGCCGGCGTCACCCAGCGGGCGAAGAGCACGAGGCGGTCGAATGCAGGCTCCAGGCCCAGCCCGCCGAGAGCCTCGCTGAAGGTTTTCCCACCAGTGATCAGGCGCCTCACCTTCTCTGAGTCGCTCTCGCGGGCAAATCGCTTTCCGTGACGCGCCAGGAGAACGCCCACCTCCTCGAACAGCTCTCGCACGGCTGCGGCCCGGATCTCGTCTTGCGACGCATGGTCGTCCTCGTGCACGGCGCCGCCAGGAAACACGTACGCGCCAGGCGCAAAGTCGGCGCCGCCAGGACGCCGCATGAGCAGCAGCTCCCACGGCTCGCGGCCGCGGACGAGCAGCACGGTGGCCGAGTGACGTGGGGTGACGGGCGATCCGTCGTTGATGGCTGTGGGCGGCAGCATCTGATTAGGATGCGGGAGTGGACCTTGGGATTGCCGGACGTGTCGCTCTGGTTACCGCTGGGACGCGCGGGATCGGGCTCGGCATCGCGACCGCACTTGCAGCCGAGGGGGTGCGGGTCGGGGTGGCGGCGCGCACCGAGGTGGACGTGAAGAGGACAGCCGCGAGCCTCCGCGGCGTCGGGGTAGTCGCAGACCTGCTCACCGAGGAGGGTTGCCGCCGGGCCGTCTCTGAAACAGAGCATTCTCTTGGACCGATCGACATCCTTATCAACAACCTGGGTGTCAGGGCGGGCAGCTCGTGGAGCGACACAGGCCCCGCTGAGTTCGAGGCGGCCTTCGCGGGCAACGTCAGCGCCAGCGTTCGGATGACCCAGCTGGTCCTGCCCGGGATGCTGGCACGTGGTTGGGGTCGCGTCGTCGTGATCTCTTCGATCTGGGGTAGAGAGGCAGGCGGCGCACCCGCCTACAACGCCGCCAAGGCGGCCGAGATCAGCTTCGTCACCTCGCTCGCCCGCGAGGTGGCCGGCGGCGGCGTCACCGTCAACGCCATCGCGCCCGGTTCCATCCTCTGGGAGGGCGGCGGCTGGCACCGGCGGCAGCAAGCGGATCCCGCCGCGACCGCCGACCTCATCCGGCGTGAGATGCCGCTCGGGCGGTTCGGCTCTGTCGAGGAGGTCGCGAGCGTCGTCGCGTTCGTCTGCTCGAAACAGGCGAGCCTCGTCAACGGGGCGGCCATCGCCGTCGACGGCGCGCAGTCGCGCTCGAACATCTGATGGTCATCCGGCCGAAGAAGGCCGCGCAAGCCGCGCTAGGGGATTAGGGGCCGAAGAAGGAGATCGGGACTCCCAGCTGGCTGGCGATCAGGACCGTCGTCGGGTAAAGGCCGAGCACCAGCGAAAGGGCTCCTGACAGCACGATCGCCATCGTGCTGCTGACCGACGACTCGAGCTTGTCAGTGCGGTCCGACGACGACCACACGGGGATCAGCACGCGCACGTAGTAGTAGACGGAGACGACGCTCATCAGCACGGCCAGCACGACGAGCCAC
>JBGQGI010000121.1:0-5683 GCA_041497375.1 Candidatus Dormibacteraceae bacterium
CAGTCTTTCTTGTGCCCGACGAGGTGGCGCCGGACCTGACAGCGATCGAGAAGCTCGCCGCACAGATACTCGCCGGGGCGGCGCCGGTCATGAAGCCGGGGTCGGCCTCGGTTGGGATCGGCAACCTGGCGAACTCGGTGGGGGAGCTGGCTCGCTCCCATCTCGAAGCCCGGCAGGCGTTGCGCCTGACCCGCCGCGCCGGTGGGCGCGGCCGCGTCGCGTCCTACCGTTCGCTGGGCGCCTTCCGTCTGCTGCTGGAGGTGCAGAGTCCTGACGCATTGAGGCGATTCGTCGATGAGCTGCTCGGCACGCTGCTGAGCTACGCGCAGTCACGGGACACGCCACTCCTCGAAACGCTGGAGGCCCTGTCCGCCGCACGGTGGGTGCGGCGCGCGGCGGCCAGGAACCTCGGCATCCACATCAACTCGATGAGCTATCGAGTCGAAAGGATTCAAGCCCTGACGGGGCTGCAGCTGGAAGACCCCGAAACAAGGGTGGCAATCTCAATCGCGCTACGCGCTCGCACGATGCTAGGGATGTAGGGCCCCGCAGCTCACCATCGCGGCAGGGTTGGCCGGGGTCCCCCCGGCCATGACTTTGTTTTGGATACTCCCAATCGCGGCGTGGAGAAACTAATTCGTCATTAATCCAATCCCGGGAGGAAGAGCAGCGCCTGCGGCGGAGCCGCACGCGCGATGAGGGGGAACCGACTGGTTCCCCCTCATAAGGCGGGTCGAAGACCCGCCGCTAGACGTCCGAGTAGAGCATGAACTCCCATGGGTGTGGCCGGAGGGCCACCGCTTCGACCTCGCGCTTGCGCTTGTAGTCGATCCAGGTCTCGATGACGTCCTTGGTGAACACGTCCCCCTCGAGCATGAACGCGTGGTCCTTCTCGAGCGCGTTGAGCGCCTCAGCGAGAGAGCCGGGCACTGACTTGATCTGGGCCTTCTCAGCGCCTTCGAGCTCGTAGATGTCCTTGTCCACCGGCTCGGGCGGCATGATCTTGTTCTTGATCCCGTCGAGGCCGGCCATCAAGCACGCGGAGAACGCCAGGTACGGGTTGGCAGCCGGGTCCGGCGAGCGGAACTCGACTCGCTTGGTCTTCGGGTTGGTCGAGTACATCGGGATGCGGACGCAAGCCGAGCGGTTGCGCTTCGAGTAGACGAGGTTGATCGGCGCTTCGTAACCCGGAACCAGGCGCCGGTAGGAGTTCGTCGTGGGCGCGCAGATCGCGAGCAGAGCCGGCGCGTGCTTGAGCAGGCCGCCGATGTAGTGGACGGCCATCTCGCTCAGCCCTGCATAGCCCTTGGTGTCGGCGAACAGGTTCTGTCCGTCCTTCCACAGGCTCTGGTGGATGTGCATCCCGGAGCCGTTGTCCTGGAACAGCGGCTTGGGCATGAAGGTCGCGACATAACCGTGCTGCGCAGCGACGTTCTTGATGACGTACTTGAACACCATCATCTTGTCGCCCATCTTGGTCAAGGTGTCGAAGCGCATGTCGATCTCGGCCTGGCCGGCCGTGCCCACCTCGTGGTGCTGGACCTCGACCTGGATGCCGGCTTCGATGAGCTTCAACATGATCTCCGACCGCAGGTCCTGCTGCTTGTCTGTCGGCGGGACCGGGAAGTAGCCTTCCTTGTGCCGCGGCCTGAAGGCCATGTTCGGCTCGGAGTTCTTGCCCGAGTTCCAGATGCCTTCTTCCGAGTCGATGTAGTAGTAGCCACTGTGCGCGTTCTGATCGAACCGCAGTGAGTTGAAGAGGTAGAACTCCGCTTCCGGTCCCCAGTAGCTGATATCGGCGATGCCAGAGCGGCGAAGGTATTCCTCGGCCTTCCTGGCGATGAACCGACCGTCGCGGCTGTACGGCTCGCGGGTGATCGGGTCGATGACGTCGCAGATCAAGAAGAGCGTCTTGTGCGAAAGACACGGGTCGATAGTCGCTGAGTCGGGGTCCGGGATGAGCAGCATGTCGCTCTCATCGATCGCCTGGAAGCCGCGGATGCTCGAGCCGTCGAATCCGAGGCCTTCCTTGAAGCTGTCGACGTCGAGCTCGCTGAGCGGCAGGCTGAAATGCTGCCACGTACCGGGGAGATCGATGAAGCGGACGTCGACCACCTCGACGCCCTCAGCCTTCGCGCGTTCGATTACCTCGCGCGGGCTGGTTTTGCTTCCGGCCTTTGTCGCTACTGCCATCACACCCTCCTGAACCTCATTTGATTTGACGAGCTCGAGGTTCATCGTAGGAATCCAGGGCGCTCCCGATCACGGTCCACCCCCACGAATCCGCAGGGCCCTTTCACGTGTGGTTGACACGAGAAAAGATATCCACAGGGCGCTACGTGTTGTGTGGGCTGCACGAGAGGCCTCCGGCTCGTTCGGCAGAACCACACGTTTCGAGATGGCCTGGCGCGCCCTAGCTTTGGACTCACGCAGTCATCCGTGGGTCTTGCCCAGGAGGTGAGGTCGTTTTGTCAGGTTCGAACAATCAGCTGACCGTTCAACGCGACGCTGGAGTCGCCCGGTTGTTGGGGCGCGCGCTCACGAAGCGCAAATGGGTGCTCGCGATCGCGGCGGGTGTTGCCGGCGTCGGCGCGCTGCTCCCCCTCGCCGTTCTGGCCGACGATCCGACCGCCACCCAGGCGGCTGGAGTCGCCGCCGACACGGTATGGGTGATCACCGCCGCCTGCTTCGTGATGTTCATGCAGGCAGGCTTCGCGATGCTCGAGGTGGGCTTCAGCCGCATGAAGAACGTCGGCACTGTCGTCGCCAAGGTGGTGACGAACCTCAGCGTCAGCTCGATCAGCTACTGGGCAGTCGGGTTTGGATTCGCGTTCGGTGCGGGAGGCCTCTTCGCGTTCATCGGCGGCAGCGGCTTCTTCCCGACATTCAGCCCCGGCTCGGCCTTGAACCTGCCGGCCCTGTCGTTCAGCATGGTCCCTGCATCGGGCAAGTTCTTCTTCGAGTTTGTTTTCTGCGCCGTCTCCCTGGCGATCGTGTGGGGCACGATGATCGAGCGCACCAAGTTCATCGTCTACATCCTGTTCGGAATTCCCTTCGCCGCCTTCATCTATCCGCTCATCAGCCACCAGCTATTTGGCGGCGGCTTCCTCATGGCGACGTTGGGCAGCCAGGACTTCGCCGGCTCGACGGTGGTGCACCTCACCGGAGCCACCGCCGGGCTCGCCGGATTGCTGCTCCTCGGTCCGCGCATCGGGAAGTACGAGAAGGGCAGGCCCAACGCCATCCCAGGCCACAACATGCCGCTCGCTCAGCTCGGTGTGCTCATCCTGTGGTTCGGGTGGTTCGGGTTCAACCCGGGCTCGACGCTCAATGCCACCAACCTTCACTTCGCTGACGTCGTGGTGGTCACCAACCTGGCCGCGGCCGCCGGTGCGGTGGCCGCGCTGGTCACCATCTACCTCGTCACCAAGACGATGGACGTCGGCATGATCGGCAACGGCGCCATCGCCGCGCTGGTCGCGATCACGGCGCCATCCGGTTACGTCGAGCCTTGGGCCGCCATCGTCATCGGGGCGGTCGCCGGCGTGATCGTGGTGGGAGGAGTCCTCGCCCTTGACAAGTACCTCGACGATCCTGTCGGTGCGCTGCCCGCCCACGGGCTGGCTGGCATATGGGGCACGCTCAGCTGTGGGTTGTTCACGGTGCCGGCGCTCGCCAAGTTCAACGGCGTCGGTCAGGGCGGCCTCTTCTACACCGGCAGCTTTCACCAACTAGGCGCCCAGGCGATTGCCGTTACGGCTTCGTTCGTGACGGTGTTCGTCCTCAGCTTCGGACTGTTCTGGATCATCAAGAAGACCGTCGGTCTGCGCGTCTCAGCTCGTGAAGAGATGGACGGGCTCGACATCAGCGAGCACGGCATGTGGGGCTACCCCGAATCGTTCATGCCGGTGCCCGGCGGCATCTACCGGCCCGCTGACACGCCTACCGTTATGCCACATCATTCGACGGAGTCGATTCCGGCCCACGGGGAGGTGGCGCGAGCATGAAAATGGTTATGGCGGTCATCAGGCACGAGCGACTGCAGGAGGTGCAGGACGTGCTCGACGAGTGTGGGGTGTCAGGTGTCACGGTGACCGAAGTCAAGGGGTGTGGCGCCCAGCGGGGCTACACCGAGAAATATCGAGGCACCGCAGTGCACATATCGTTGCGGCCTCGCTTGAAGATCGAGGCGGTGATGCGCGCCGAGATCGTCAAGACGGTGGTCGACAAGATGGCGGCGGCCGCGCGCACCGGCGAGGTGGGCGACGGCAAGATCTTCGTCCTCGACGTCGAGGATGCGGTCAGGATCCGAACGGGCGAACATGGTGCAGAGACCGTTCAGCACGCCGAGCGTGCGATGTGGGGCCACTGACGCTCCGCAAGGCCTGCGGCCTTGCTCCGCTTATGAGGGGGAACCAGTCGGCGGTCTCATACGGTGGTCGCACCACCCGCCGCTGACGATTGTTCCAGAAACTCGGCCAGGCGCTGAGTCGGTGAACGCCAGCCGAGCGTCTGGCGTGGACGGCCATTGAGCTCTTGGGCTACGTGGTCAAGCTCGCCCTGAGTAACCCCGGCGAGGCTCTGGCCCTTCGGGAAGTATTGGCGGAGTAGTCCATTGGTGTTCTCGTTGCTGCCGCGCTGCCATGGACTTCGGGGGTCGCAGAAGAAGACTTGGACGCCGGTGTCGATTGTGAAGTGGACATGTTCTGCCATCTCCGGACCTTGGTCCCAGGTCAGGGAGCGGCGCAGGCTGGTGGGAAGCTGCCGGACGGTTTTGGTGAGACCCTCGCGGACCCGTTCGGCGGTGAGGCCATCCGGTAGGGCGAAGAGCATTGCGTAGCGGGTGCTGCGTTCGACCAGAGTGCCGATGGCGCTGGACCTCGAGCCCACCAGCAGGTCACCCTCCCAGTGACCTGGCACCGCTCGGTCGGCGGCTTCCGCTGGGCGTTCGCTGATCATGATTTTGTCCAGGATCTTGCCTCGACCGCTAGCCAGCTGATTCTTCGGCTGTCGGACCAGGCGGCGAGTTCGCAGATGCCTAGCCAACTCCTTTCGCAGAGCTCCACGGCTCTGGACGAAGAGGCTTAGATAGATCGTTTCGTGGGATATCTGCATGTCCGGATCTTGGGCGTGTTCGACCTTTAGGAAAGCAGAGATCTGTTGCGGCGACCAGCTAAGGCGGAGCTTGGCCTCAACTTCGCCGCGCAGTCGCGGGTAGAGCGCCAACTTGCTTGGCTTTGGGCGCCGGCTGCGTCGAAGTGCTGCCTGCTCGGCATCGGCTGCCCGATAACTGACTCGTCCGCCATTGCGCGCCACCTCACGTGAGACCGACGACGGTGCCCTTCGCATTCGTCTCGCAATGGCATGGCAGGAATGCTCTGCGGCCAGGCCTCGGGAAATCTCTTCCCGCTCTACCGCTGTCAGCTCACATCGCGATCGCTTTCGCGGCCGTGGCCGAACGCCACCGCTGAGCAAAATGCATCGTCGAACCGTCTCTACGCCGCGGCCGAGATGCCTGGCTATCGCTGACATCGACTCGCCCTGGCATCGCCTTTCCCAGATCTCAGCCTTCTCGGCCTCTGTGACCGCTGGTCCTCCCATCGAACACCTCCTTGGGTCGCCCAAGCGTCCTCTTACTCCAAGGTGGTGGTGCAGTGACCCCTTGAGACGGCCGTCGGTTCCC
>JBGQGI010000122.1:0-5680 GCA_041497375.1 Candidatus Dormibacteraceae bacterium
CAAGCTCGCCGCGAGCGCAAAGTAAACGGCCGAGCCTCCAAGCGTCTCCACCACCTTGCCGAACGGGCCGTCGCGCGTGTCCAGCGCTATCGAGCCGGCGACGAGGAGCTGCGGCTGTTCAGGCACGCCGGCCTGTCCCGCTGCTCGACGTCACGACGTGGCGCGCATCCCGCAGCTTTTCCAGGAAGTCGGCCGGATCTTTGTAGGCCTCGATCTCCATCCAGCTTCGACCGAGCTCTTGAATCCCGTGCGCGTCAGACCCCGACGCGGTGACCATTCCCAGATCCCCGGCCAGCTTCGCCGCAGCCAAGTTCGCTGCTGCTTCGCACCACGGGTTGTACGTCTCGATGATGTCGATACGATGGGCCATCTGGACCACGCGCTCAGGACGGAAGTTGGCCCGCCGGCGGTCGAGCGGATGTGGGACGTAGGTGAGACCGCCCATCTCATGGATTAGGTCCATCACCTCCTCAGGCATCAGATAAGGAGTGATGCGGCCGGTGATGAACAGCCCGATCACCTCGCCCTCGCGTGTCTTGACCTCCTCACCGACGATCGTCAGCTCAGGAGCGATCCGCGCAAGCTCCAGCGCGCCTTCGACCGTGTTGTGGTCGGTGAGCGCGATGCGGTCCAGACCGCATTCGCGGCTTCTGTCGATCAGCTCCTGAAGCGAGCTCTGGCCGTCATGCGAATAACTCGAGTGGAGGTGAAGGTCGACTCGGAGCAATCCGTTCGGCCCTTCTAGCTCGCTGCTCGGCGCACCAGGTCCCGCTACAGCGTTACGGTCGCTTCTCTGAGCATCCGCTCGCGAGCTCTGGCGAAAAGCGGTATGACCTCGCCAGGGCCGCGACTGCGACACGCCTGCTCCATCAGCGCCGACTGCGCGTCGTAAATGATCTCCATCACATGCTCGGGGCGCCGTTCGCGACCGAGCCGGCCTGGCAGCTCGGGATGCGCCTGGCGAAGCACGACTGTCAGCCGCGCCACCAGCCATCCAGGCACGATCCGAATCTCCTGCACCAGGCATTCCTCGACCCAGAAGAGGAGCTCGTCCGACTCCTGCAGCATTCGACGTGGCGTCATTGCGCGACGTCTCCTGCGATGCCAGTGCAGGTCACGTTCCTGCTCTTCGACTGTCTGCTGAAGCATGGCTTGCAACCCACTATATCAGCGGGTTACGAGACCCCTGCTCCGTAATCCGCACTCATGATGTGACCAACTGATTGCTCATCGGATAAACGAGAGTTCGCCAGCTTCCAGCCGCGGGAATGAGGTGCACCTGGCGGTCGAACGTCCACTCCCTCCACTGCTGGCGGACGCGATAACGCATGACCATGCGCGCCACGTTGCTGTAGGTGCGGCGGTGCAGCTGATCGGTCCATCCTTCGACCACCGCAACGCTGACAACCTGCATGTCGAGCAGCTCCGTCTCGGCGTCCAACCTCGGCATTCCCCGGATGAACTCTTCGCGGCCTCCCCATGCCCTTTGGGCATCCTCGGCGAGCATCTCCCACATCTCCTCGAAGCGACCCTGGGCGTGGAGCTTCATGAACTGCCTCTCGAACGTGGCCGGCGCCACCGACACCGCTGGAGGCCGCATGAGCTCCAGAGCGTCGCCCGGGGAGCGCCTGAAGTCGTCGTCGGGCTCGGTGGCGAACTGTTCTGCGAACCACGCAAACACGGCGGCAACCACCGGCTGGCGGCGAAGCCGTTGTAGGAAATGCTTGACCATTGACGCTAGATGTAGTGTGATGTCCCCAGACTGTATACAGAATGTGGATAACTCGCAACCCCTTCCTGTCAGTGCCGCCTTCTACGCCAGTCTGTGGCGACGCTTCCGAATGGTGAGGGGATGATCCGAATCGGCGTCTCCGCCTGGCGGGTCGGCCCTCGACCCCAGCGACCTCAGCCGGTGGCGAGCCGCCGCACCACGGCCGCCACTTCGGACAGCGGCAACCCGACCGGGCAAGCGGCCGACGCCGCCTCGAGATCGGCTTCGCTTCCCTCGAGGTCGGAGGACGCCTCAGCCAGCCGCGCGTAGAGCCTCATATAGGACGAGGCCAGGTCGGGTAATCGGGTGTTTCCCAGGCGTCCGGCCGCGAGGGCGCAGAGCCCGCAATTGATGCAGCCGATCAGCCGCGGGTGGATCTCCTGCTCCTCGGGAGTCAACGGCCGTATGCCGTCGCGCTCGTAGGTTTCGACCAGCGTTCCCAGCTGCGAGCTGTGTCGCGTCAAACGCCGCCGCGTGAGATGCAGGCTGTACGCCCAGGCGAGCTTGGCGAGCGAGTCGGCGCGGGACACTTAGCGGAGTCCTCTCAACGCACCCTGCGCCAGCTCTTCTTGCGCCCAGCTCGAGTGCCCCATGACTGGAGCGCGGCCCAACCACGCGCCTTGCACGAACTCTCGCACAGCGTCGAACCTCTGCGATGCGCTCCACCCCAACTGCCGGCCGATGATTTCCGCGGCCCGCATGATGCACGCCGCTCCGGCGCAGGGGCCCGCCGCAACCCCAACCCGACGGAACGCGTCGGCCAGGGTGCGCACCTGTTCGTGGCGCGCGGCGTAAGCAAGCTCTGATTCAGTGAGCGGCTCGCACCGGCACACGATCCGGCCGGCATCGGATTTGTCCAGCACATCGCCGGCTCGCGAGCCGTGGCGGCTTTGCAATTTGATGGCGGCCAGGGCTGGGATTCCGAATCGTTGCCCGAGCTCAGAAGCCGGCTCGAGCTCTGACTCACTGCCGGGCAAGGGGCGCACAGCCGTGGTGCACGGCGCCTGGTGGCCGAGCTTGTGACACACGGCGTCGCTGGTCTCCTCTGCCATCAGCCTGTACATCGACAGCTTGCCGCCGGCGATCGTGATGAAACCCTGCGCGCCGTCGGTCGCGTGATCGATGACTTGATAGCGCCGCGACAGCTCATCCTCGTACCGCCGCCACTTGAACAGCGTCGGCCTGACGCCGGTCGTCGTTCTGACCGGTCTGTAGTTTCTGATGGCGGGGAAGATGCGCTCGAACGCCTGCAGGAGATAGTCGACCTCGTCCTCGTTAACGTCGACCGAGTCGAGGTCTCCGTAGAAATCGTCATCGGTTGTGCCCAGCAGCGTGAAGCCGCCGTGCGACACCATCAGCACGTCACGGCCGTCGACGGTCTCCGCGCTCAGACCGAAGTTTGAGATCCGGTGCGGATAGACGAGGTGAATCCCCTTCGCGGGTCGCAGCTGCACGTCTGCGCCGGCCATCCGGCTGACCTCAGGAACCCACGGCCCGGCGGCGTTGACCACGACCTTGGCCCGCGACTCAGACATGCTGCCGTCTGCTGCGCGGTAGCGCACGCCGATCACGTTGGCTCCATCACGAAGCAGGTCGGTCACACGCGTGTGATTCAAGGCGCGAGCACCATTGGCCACGGCATCCTGGACATTGGCGTACACAAGACGGTGCGGATCGACGCCCCATTCCTCGAGGGTCACGGCTCCGACAAGATCGGTCGTGAGCCCAGGCTCAGCCTGGCGAGCCTCCTCAGCAGTCAGGCGAACGTGTGGGTGCGACTTCTTCAGCGGCTGGAAGCGGTCGTACACCTCCATCGCCGTCTCCATGCGTTCGATGTTGTTCCTGTCGTGAGGGAGTACGGGGATGAGGAAGGCGACGCGGTAGACCATGTGGCGCGCGATGGTCACGATGTGCCCCGCGTCCTCGCAGGAGCGGCGCGTCGTATCCCAGTCGAACTCGAGGTAGCGCGGACCGCCATGGATCATCCATGTCGATGAGCCGCTGGTGCCCGCGCCCCAGTCGCCCTTCTCCAACAGGAGGACCGAAAGGCCGCGCAGCGAAAGATCGCGCGCGATGCCGGCTCCGGTCACTCCTCCGCCGATGACGCAGACGTCGTGAGCGCTCGGAGCGCTCACCAGGCGATCAACTCCGGCCGCGGGCCAATCCGCTCAGCCTGCTGCTTCGTGTTGCTTCTGGAACTCTTCGATGATGGCTTTGGCAAGGTGCGCGGGCATCTCATCGTAGTGCGAGAACTTCTTCTGAAAGCTGCCACGGCCCTGGGTGATCGAGCGGAGGTCGAGGGCGAAGCGCAGCATCTCGTGCTCGGGCACCGTGGCCCGCACCTTCTCATATCCATCGTCAGGTTCGGTGCCCAGGATCTTGCCCCGCCGCCCGTTGATGTCGGACATGATCGCGCCGAGACTCTTCTCTGGCACTCGGATGTCCGCTTCGACGATCGGCTCGAGCAATACCGGTCCGGCATCGAGTGATGCTTTGCGGATGGCCATAGAGCCGGCGATCTGAAATGCCATGTCGTTCGAGTCGACCTGGTGGAACTTGCCATCGACGAGCGTCACCCTGACGTCGACCATGGGGTAGCCGGCGACGACGCCCTTGCTCATGTTGTCGACGATCCCCTTCTGCACAGAGACCCTGAAGTTCTGCGGGATCGCGCCGCCGAAGATCTTGTCCTCCCAGACGAAGCCTTCGCCTCGCTTCGTCGGCGCCACTTCGATCACGCAGATGCCGTACTGGCCGTGGCCGCCCGACTGCTTGACGTGACGACCCTCCGCGCGGCTGTGGCCGGAAACGGTCTCGCGGTAGGCGACGCGAGGGGTCTGTGTCGTGGCCTCGACACCGTACTTGCGCTTTAGCTTTTCGAGCGTGACGTCCAGGTGCACGTCCCCCAGGCCGGCGATCACGAGCTGATGGGTTTCCTCGAGCCGCTCGACGTGGAGCGTCGGGTCTTCCTCGCTCAGCCGCGCCAACCCGCTGGAGATCTTCTCCTCGTCGCCTCGAGCCTTGGGCGTGATGGCCACGCTGTAGGCCGGGCCGGGCAGATCCAGCGCCGGCAGCGGCCCTCCGTCCTTCACCCCCAACGTGTCGCCGGTGAGCGTGTGGGCGAGCTTGGTCACCCCCCCGATGTCGCCGGCATTGATCTCCGTGGCAGGCACATGCTCTTTGCCCCGCGGAAAAAAGATCTGGGCAAGCCTCTCCTCGCCGCCCTGGCTCAGGTTGGCCAGATGCATGTCCGCTTTGACGCTGCCCGCCGCGACCTTGAAATAGCTGACGCGTCCGAACTGGTCGCCGCCAGTGCTGAACACAAACGCTTTTACCGGCTTGTCGGGATCGCCCTCGGCCGGCGGCAGGAGCTCGCAGATGGTCGACATCAGCGTGCGCACACCCAGCAATTTCGTCGCAGAGCAGCAGACGACCGGCGCCACTTTGCCCGCAAGAATGCCCTCGCGCAGGCCACGCTGGATCTCCTCCTCGCTGAGGGTCCCGACATCGAGGTACTTCTCGAGAAGCGCGTCGTCGCTTTCGGCGGCCGCCTCGATCAGCTGGCCGCGATACTCCTCGACCAGCTTCTTCATGTCATCTGGAATCGGGGCTTCGCCTCCCTTGCCGTCGGGCGCGGTGACGAAGGCCTTCAGGTGGAGTAGGTCGACGATCCCTCGGAAGTCGTGCTCTGAGCCGATTGGAAGGTGGAGCGGAAAGGGCCGGGGCACCAGCTGTTCACGCATTGCGGCCACGACGCCATAGAAGTCCGAATTCTCTTTGTCCAGCTTGTTGACGACCACGATCCGGGGTTTGCTGGTGCGGTTGCAGTACTCCCATGCGACCTCGGTACCGACTGGCAGCTGCCCGCCCGGTCCCACCACCACCACCGCTCCCTCCGCGACCCGCAGG
>JBGQGI010000123.1:0-5666 GCA_041497375.1 Candidatus Dormibacteraceae bacterium
CGCCGGTTGGAACCGGGAGGAGATGGCGGACCACGGAACCGAGTTCGGCACGCGCTTCAAGCTCATGCGCGAGCGCGTCGAGGCGATGAAGGCGATCTGGACCCAGGAGGAGTCCGAGTATCACGGGGACCTCGTGAATTTCGGGCCGATGTGGTGCTGGCCTAAGCCGGTCCAGAAGCCACACCCGCCCGTCCTTCTCGGCGGCAGCGGGCCCAAAGTCCTGCAGAGAGTGGTGGCTTACGCGGACGGCTGGATGCCGAATCGCGGCGCAGACCTCCCTCGGATCCCCGAGCTGCAGGAGATGGCGCGGGCGGCCGGACGGGGGCATATCCCTGTGACCATCTACCCCAAAACTGAGGCGTCGGCCATCGAGCAGGCGGCTGAAGCGGGCGTCGAGCGTTGCATCTGGTACGTGCCACCCGATGGTCGCGACCAGGCGCTGGCCAAGCTCGAAGAGCTCGGGGAGCTGGTTAGACCGTTCCTGTCGAACTAGCTGCCGACAAGGGTGCGGAAGCGCGACTCGCCGCGCACTGACACGAAGTCCTCATCTTCAGCCGCGGCTGCCTTCAGGTCCTCGCGCATCGTGAGACCCTCCTCGAGCAAGTCAAGGGCTTCTTCGCCCCTGTTCTGCTGAGCGCGGACTGCTGCGAGGTTGTAGAGGGCTGATCCGAGAACGCGCGCCGGCGCCTCGACCGCTCGCAGCTCATTCGCCGTCTCCTCGGTCAGCCGCTGGCTGCGCGAGACCTCGCCCATCTGCAGGAATTGGTCGGCGAGGTGGTTGCGGGGATGGAGGTAGCTGTTGCGGAGGATCGCTTCGCCTGTGCTTTCGGTCGTGTACCACTTGAAGGGACGATCTCCCATCGTCTCCCACATCGCCATGATCGAGGTGAGGCCGGCGTCGGACCGAGCGGCCGCGTCGGCCAGGGACACCCCTGTGGCGCCCATCATCTCGGCGTCGTTGAGCTCGTCGATGTTGCCGGGCGGCGCGTTGACCGGCCGCTCCGCCGCCGCTTCGGTCAGGCCATTCCACAAACGGTCCCGCCATTGGGCGAGATGAAACATCGTCATCGTCGGCGTCCAACCGGCGGACGGCTCCGGCTTTCCCGCGACCTCGGACACAAATGCCTTCTCGAGGTCGCGCTGCTTATGCAGGAGCGGAAGCACGTCCTTCACGCCCTGCCCTCCAGGAGCGATTTGGGTATCGAGGCCCACGTGCCTCCCTTGCGCCGGAACGCTATTCCGGCCAGCATCTCGAGGACCACGCGGTTGGCGAGGAAGGCTGTGATCTCGGACGAGTCGTATGGAGGTGAGACCTCGACGATGTCGATCCCAACAACCGGTAGCTCGATCGCGATTCGCCGCACCGCGTCCAGCGCCTGACGCGCTGTGAACCCGCCGGGCTCTGGTGTTCCCGTGCCAGGCGCCATTCCCGGATCCACAACATCGACGTCGAATGACACGAACACCCCGTCGCAGTCGTCGACGGCGATCGCGAAAGCCTCCTCGAGCACCGCGTCAAGACCGCGCCGCCCAACCTCGTGCATCTCGAACGAGTGCATCTGCCGCTCGGCCATCCACTGAAGCGTCTCCGGCTCCGGCCAGTAACCGCGCAGGCCGATCTGGATGAAGCGGTCGCCGCGGCATGCGCCCGACTCGATCAGGCGACGCATCGGCAACCCATGGCCGACCAGGCTGCCGAACTGGGTGTCGCCGGTGTCTGCGTGCGCGTCGAAATGAATCACGGATACGCGACCCCACCCCTTGGCGCGCGCGACGCCGGTCACGTCGGGCCATGTGACCGTGTGATCACCGCCGAGGATCACGGGAATTGCTCCGGCTTCGGCCGCTATGCGTACCGCGTTCTCCAGGTTGTCGAGCGGAAGGCGGGCCTCGACGCCCGGCATCTCGATGTCCCCCGCGTCGAGCACGCGCAGGTCGCGCAGCGGGTCGACCCTCAGCGCAAGGTGCGGACGCGCGGAGTCGTGAGGGTTGTAGTCGGTGGTGCGGATCATCTTCGGCGCGAAGCGAGCGCCCGCGCGGTACGAGGAACCGGCGTCGTACGGGGCGCCGATGACCACGACGTCAGCCCCCACAAAGCTCGAAGGGTCGTCGAGGTCGCATCGATCCACACCCAGGAACGTGACGTCGGGGCCGTACATCCCACCCAGTCGGGGCACAGCGCTAGTCTGCCACTCAGGCTTCGAAAACGACGCGACCGCCGACCGCGGTCGCCATCACCTTTACGTCGGCCAGCTCGCTCAGGGGCGTCGCCACGAGGTCGCGATCGAGAATCGCGATGTCCGCCAGCATTCCCTTGCCCAGGCCGCCTTTCGCCAGCTCCGAGCGTTCGGCGTAGGCGCTGCCCGAGGTCCAGGCGGCGACGGCGTCGGCCATGTCCAGGCGCTCAGAACCCACCCACCCGCCACGCGGCTCACCCGAGCGTGTCTGCCGATTGACCGCGACATGAAGGCTGCCGAACGGGTCGATGGGCACCACCGGCCAGTCGCTCCCAAACGCAAGCCGGCCGCCCGAGCGCAGGATCGAGGCCCACGGCCAGCCGCCGGACGCCCGCGCCGCGCCGAGCTTCGGCGCCCACGCGCCGAGGAGGTTGTGGCTGGGCTCCGCGTGCTGGGGCTGCATGCTGGCGATCACACCGAGGGCCGCGAAGCGTCCGAGGTCCCCGGCGGCAGGCGCCTCGATGTGCTCGATGCGATGGCGCCGCGAGGGGGGGCAGGCCTCGAACGCGTCGAGCGCATCCCTGATCGCGGCGTCGCCGATGGCGTGCACCTGGATCTGCCAGCCTCGCGCATCCGCGGCATGAACGGCACTGGCCAGCTCGCCTCGCTCCCAGAACGGAGTGCCGAATGCGCCCGGATCCACCGGCGACATGCCGGCATAGGGCTGGAGCAGCGCGGCCGTGCCCGACTCCACGACCCCGTCCGCGAACGCCTTCAAGATGCCGGTCCCGATCCAATCGTTCGACGGCACCGCGTGCGCAGCCTCGCGGTAGAGCTCGAGTCGGCGCTCCCACTCAGCCGCGTCCAGCCCGGGCTCCATGTCAAACGCAAGCCGGATCCGCATGGTCAGCTCGCCACGCTCAAGCAACGCCTGGTACAGCTCGACCTGCTTGAGGCCGTGGCCCGCCTCCTGGACCGAGGCGAGGCCGTGCGACGCGGCGAGTCGCATCCCGGCACGAACCGCCTCACGGTCCATCTCCGGGGTGGGCTGCGGCAGGTGGCGCCGGACGCCTTGCATGGCCGACTCCTTGAGGATGCCGGCCGGTGTGCTGCCGGCATCGGTGGCCTTCATCCCGGCGATCGCCAGGGCGCGGCTGTTCACCCAGGCCGTGTGCGCGTCGTAAGACTCGAGGTATGCCGGCCGGTCGGGAATGAGTCGGTCTAGAGCCTCGATTCCCGGCATCCCGCCCGGGAAGGCGGAGTAGAACCAACCACGGCCGACGACCCATTCGCGCTCGGGGTGGGTCGCGACGAAATCTCGGATCCGGCGCTCGACCGCCGCCTGCGTATCGGCTCCGGCAAGGTCGAGGTCGGCCAGCGACCGCGATCCCATCATGAAATGGACGTGCGCGTCGTTGAGCGCGGGCATGACCGTCGCGCCCCTGGCATCGATCACCCGCGCGCCAGGCGGCACCATGGACAGGATCTCCTCGTCCGTGCCGACGGCCACGATCCGTTCTCCCGAGGCCGCCACTGCGCTGGCTTGCCTGGGCGCCGGTGGCCAGACCACGCCGCGAACCACCGCCAGGGTTACATCGCGGTCGCGCGTCAAAGGGCCGATTCGCGCGCCAGCTGGCGGTTTCGCCAGCTTCGAATCACCGCGAAGCTGATCGCGAGCACGACGCCCGCCAGGAATATGAACGTGCCGATCACGTTGACCTGTGGTGGCACCCCAAGGCGAGTCGCGCCATAGACCCACAGCGGGAACGTGAGGGTGTTGCCGGAGACGAAGCTCGTGATCACGTAGTCGTCGAGGCAGAGGGCGAATGCGAGCAGGGCCGCCGCGAGCACACCGGGAAAGATGATCGGCAGCGTGACCAGCATGAAGGTCGTCAAGGGCGAGGCTCCGAGGTCCTGGGCCGCTTCCTCGAGCGAGTTGTCGAAGCCGACAAGGCGCGCTCGCACGGTGATGGCAACGAAAGGAATTGAGAACATGACCTGGGCCAAAACGATGGTCACGGGCCCAAGCGGCACGTTGCCGGCTATGAAAAGAGTGAGCAGCGCCGCGCCCATCACCACCTCGGAAGCGGCGATGTTCATGATCATGATCGCGTCCAGAAGCGCCTTGCCGCGGAACGCGTATCGATGCGAGGCGAGGGCGATCATCGTGCCCAGGACCGTGGAGATGAATGCGCCAATCGTGGCAGTCACCAGCGACATGGACACGGCGTTGGTCAGGGCGGTTACGCCGAACGGGTCCGCGAACCATTTGAGGGTGAACCCGGTCCAGACGATGTTCAACCTGCCGTGGGTGTCGTTGAACCCGAAAATGACCATGACGATGATCGGGGCGAAAAGCCAGAGCATCACCAGGTGCGTGTAGCCGGGCAGCACCAGGGACCCGAGCCGGCGGCGCCAATTTGCGGTCCTGGCGTGGGACCGCGGCTTGCCGGCCACTGCTGTCGAGGCCAACGTCAGCCCCCCATGATCTGTTCGGTGCCAAAGAGGCGCTGGTAGAGGATCAATGTGGCCAGTAGTCCCAGCATGAAGATGAACGCCAGCGAGGCGGCCAGCGGATAGTTGATGTTGACTTGGAACTGCGTCTCGATCACGCGCCCGACCATGGTCGTGCCGACACCACCGAGCAGGTCCTGGTTGACGTAATCGGCTACCGCCGGGATGCCTGTCAGGAGCACGCCGGCGAAGACGCCTGGGACTGACAACGGAAAGATCACGCGCCGAAACACCTCGAACTTGCTGGCGAAGAGGTCCTGGGCCGCCTCGACCAGGCCGCGATCGATCTTCTCGAGTGAGGCGTAAACCGGCAGCAACATGAATGGAAAGAAGGTGTACGCAAGGCCGCCCGTCACCGCCACCGGGGTGGCGAGGACATGAAACTCCAGAGGCAGGAGGTGGGCGGACTTGAGAGGCGCAAACAGAGGCCCGTTGTCACTGAGCAACATCCCCCACGAAAGGGTCCTGATGACAAAGGACACGAAGAAGGGCAGCAGCACCGCCAACAGGTAGGCGGACTTCCGCGGGCCGGCGTGGAACGCGATCCAATATGCGGCCGGATACGAGACGACGAGCGCCACCACGGTCGCCGCGCCGCCGAACTCGACCGCGTGCAGGAACTGCGTCGAGTAGAGACTTAACCCGCCTGAGTAGTTGCCGAAATTCCAGGTGAAGTTAAAGCCGTTGATGAAATCGCCCGACTCCAGCGATGTGATCGCGAGCGTGACGATGGGCAGGAGGAAGAAGAGAAGCATCCAGGCGCCACCGGGCAGGATGAGGAGATAAGGCGCCAGCGCTCGTCCCAACCGGGAACTGAGCGCCGGCTGCCTCGGAGCTCGTGCGCCGACCGCCACGTCCAGCGCTATCGACTCCGAGTGTTTCTCATGCCGATCACGCGAGGATGACCGCGTTGAAGATGTCGTTCCACACGGTGGTCTCGATCGGGTCGAGGACCCGGTAGTAGGAGGTCTTGGC
>JBGQGI010000124.1:0-5656 GCA_041497375.1 Candidatus Dormibacteraceae bacterium
CCCTCTTCCCACCGAGATCTCCAAGCTGACAGTCATTCGTTCACCGTTCATCGACAAGGACTCGCGTGAGCAATTCGAGATGCGGACTCACAAGCGCATCATCGACATCCTCGACCCCAACCCGCGCGTCGTCGACGCTCTGATGCGACTCAGCCTCCCGGCCGGCGTCAGCATCGAGATAAAGAGTTGAAAGGCCTACTTGCCAGGAAGCTGGGCATGACCCAGCTGTTCAACCCTGACGGCACGACCTCAGCGGTAACCGTGCTCGAGGCCGGCCCGTGCAAGGTGCTCGGGTTGCGCACCACGGAGAAGGACGGCTACTCGGCCGCGCGCATCGCGTTCGAGACTGCCCCCGAAAGCAAGTTCACCAAGCCGCTCCTTGGCGAGTTCAAGAAGGCGGGCTTCGAGCCGCACAGGCAGGTCGTGGAGATTCGCGGTTACGAGGGTCTCGAGGCAGGGCAGGAGCTGAAGGCAGAGATCTTCAGCGCCGGCGAGATCGTGGACGTCACCGCCCACTCCAAGGGCAAGGGATTCCAGGGGCTGATCAAGAGGCACAAGTTCAGCCGTGGTCCCGAGTCGCACGGCTCGATGAACGTGAGGCAGCCCGGCGCCATCGGCGCCACCGACGCCGCCCGCGTCTTCAAGGGCGTGCGCATGGCCGGACAGATGGGCAACGTCAGGACGACCGCGCGCGCGTACAAGATCGTGCGTGTAGACGCGGAGCGGAATCTCCTCCTCGTCGAAGGCGGCGTTCCCGGCGGCAAGGGAGCGCTGGTCCTCGTCCGCCAATCGACCAAGCCGCAAAAGGTCAAGGGACCCGCCGGCAAGCCGACAGGGAGGAAGGTCTGATGGCGGCCAAGAAGCCGGTGGCGAAGGCAGCGGCAAAGCCCGCCGCAAAACGCACAGCAGCGAAGAGCACGGCAGAGAAGCTCGTGGCAGCAAAGCGAACCACCAAGCCGAGCGCAGCCAAGGCAGCCGCCACCAAGCGCAGAGATGCGGAGAACGAAAATCCGCTTCAGGTGCCGTTCTTCGACTCGGCAGGCGCCCGCCAGGGCGAGGTCGATCTGCCGGAGCACATCTTCGCCGAGGAGCCGAACGCGCCTGTGATGCACCAGGCCTACGTGCGCCAGATGGCGAACGCGCGCCAGGGCACCGCGTCGACCAAGAGGCGCGGCGAGGTTTCGGGTGGAGGCGCCAAACCCTACCGCCAGAAGGGAACCGGACGTGCGCGCCACGGTTCCATCCGCGAACCGTCCATGAAGGGCGGCGGCGTGGTGTTCGGTCCTCATCCGCGGGATTACAGCCAGCGAATGCCGAAGCAGATGCGCCGTCTTGCGCTTCGCTCAGCCCTCTCGCAGAAGGCGATCGAGGGCCGCGTGCGGGTGATCGACGGTTTTGGTTTCGAGGAGCCCCGCACCAAGCAGGCTGCGGAGCTCATCGAGGCGATCGGCTTCGACGACACCACGTTGATAGTGCTTCCCGCCCCGAGTTACGTGGTGAGCCGCTCGTTCGAGAACCTGGCGGGATCCAAGATCATCCTGGCCCGCAACCTCAACATTCGCGACCTCTTCACCCATACCTACCTCCTGCTGGCGAAGGATTGCCTGGAGCTGCTCGAGGACAACTTCGGACGGCCCGAATCGCGGTCCAGGTCCAAGGCCCACGCGAGTCACGCAAACCACCACGAAGAGGATGAGGAAGCCAAGTGACGACTCGAGCAGCCTCAGAGATTGTCATCGGCCCGGTCATCACCGAGCGCACGTATCAGCTCTACATGCAGGGCCGGTACACGTTCCGCGTCTCCGCGGAGGCGTCCAAGACCGAGATCAAGAAGGCCCTCGAGGAGCAGTACGAGACGCAGGGCATCAAGGTCAGGGACGTGAACACGGTGAGCATGCGGGGCAAGAAGCGCCGCAGCATGCGCCGCATCGGATCGATCGGCCACACCGCCGATTGGAAGAAGGCGATCGTGACCCTGGGCCCCGGCCAAAAGATCGAAGGGCTGTTCGGGAGCGTATAGAAGACATGCCACTACGCAAGTTCAAGCCAACCAGCCCAGGGCGTCGATTCATGACGATCTCCGGGTTCGACGAGATCACCACCGACGAGCCCGAGAAGACGCTCATCGAATCGATCCCGTCGCACGCGGGCAGGAACAACCAGGGCCGCATCACGACGCGCCATCAGGGGGGCGGCTACCGCAAGCTCTACCGCAAGATCGACTTCAAGCGCGACAAGCATGGCGTCGAGGGCCGCGTCGCGACCATCGAGTACGACCCGAACCGGAGCGCCCGCATCGCGCTCATCCACTACAAGGACGGTGAGAAGCGCTACATCCTCGCGCCGCTCGGCCTCAAGGTCGGCGACCCGATCGAGAGTGGGGAGGACGCGCCGGTTCGCATCGGCAATGCGATCCCGCTCGCCAGCATCCCTGTCGGCTCGACCATCCACAACATCGAGCTCACGCTTGGTCGTGGAGGCCAGCTCGTCCGATCCGCCGGCGCCTCCGCGCAGCTTTTGGCGAAGGAAGGCGACTACGCCGTCGTTCGCATGCCGTCGGGTGAGCTGCGCCGCATCCACGTCCGCTGCCAGGCCACGATCGGCCAGGTCGGTAATATCGACCACGAGAACGAGTCAGGCGGCAAGGCCGGCCGCAGTCGGTGGCTGGGCGTGAGGCCGACGGTCCGGGGTTCGACGATGAACCCCCGCGACCATCCGCACGGTGGTGGCGAGGGCAAGACCGGACCGGGTGGCCATCCGCAGACTCCATGGGGCAAGCCCGCCCTCGGCTATCGCACGCGCAAGCCGAAGAAGGCCTCCGACAAGCTCATCATCCGCCGGCGTGAGAAGAAGGGACGAAAGAAATAGATGTCGCGCTCATTGAAGAAGGGACCGTTCATCAGTGCTCCGCTCAAGGAGAAGATCGATCGGATGAACGCGTCCAAGGACAAGAAGGTGATCCGCACCTGGGCGCGCGCGTCCGTGATCTACCCCGACATGGTCGGGCACACGATCGCCGTGCACGACGGGCGCAAGCACGTGCCCGTGTTCATCAGCGAGAACATGGTCGGCCACCGTCTGGGCGAGTTCGCACCCACGCGTCACTTCCGCGGCCACGGCACCCACACCGAAAAATCCACGGCATTGAAGTAAGAGTGGCGACGATGGAAGTTTCAGCAGTGCAGAGGTTTGTGCGGCGCGCACCACGCAAGGCGAGGCTGGTGGCCGACTCCGTGAAGGGCATGAAAGTGTCGGACGCCCTCGCGCAGCTCGAGTTCTCGCCCAAGCACGCGGCGCGCGACGTCGCCAAGGCGATCAAGTCGGCCGCGGCCAATGCGGAGCACAACTTCAACCTGAACCGCGACGACCTGGTTCTCAAGCAGGTCTTCATCGACGAGGGCCCGACCTTCAAGCGCCGCCGGCCGGTCAGCCGGAGCATGGCGCACGAGTTTTTCCACCGCACCTGCCACATCACCGCGGTCGTCGAAGACCGCGCCGAAGGAAGCAAATAGTTGGGTCATAAAGTCCATCCGAACGCGTTCCGACTGGGAGTCTTCAGGCCCTGGGAGGCGAACTGGTTCGCCAACCCCAAGGACTACACGAAGATGCTGCACGAGGACCTGGAGATGCGCCGGGTGATCCTGGCGCGCCTGCGCAACGCGGGCATTGCCAAGATCGAGACCGAGCGATCGTCCAACGCGCAGCTGACCGTGACGATTCACACCGCCAAGCCGGGCATCGTGATCGGCAAGGGTGGAGCCTCGGTCGACCAGCTGCGCGAGGACCTCGAGAAGCGCTTTGGCAACCGGGTGCGCATCTCGATCCAGGAGATCAAGCAGCCCGAGCTCGACGCACAGCTCGTGGCCGAGAACATCGCCTCCCAGATCGAGCGCCGCATCAGCTACAAGCGCGCGATGAAGCAGGCAATCCTCAGGACGATGCGCTCGGGGGCCAAAGGCGTGCGCATCTACTGCGGTGGCCGCTTGCGCGGTGCTGAGATGGCGCGCCGTGAGTGGGACCGCGAAGGCCGCGTGCCCCTCCACACGCTGCGTGCCAACATCGACTTCGGCCGCGCCACTGCGAGCACGACCTTCGGCGCGATCGGCGTCAAGTGCTGGATCTACAAGGACGTTGCCGCGCCGCTGAAGAAGCTGCCGGTGACCGCCGATGGCGCACCGATCGCGGAGCAGATCGCGCCGCAGCCGGAGATCCTGGAGGCGATTGCAGAGCCGCAGGTTGCAATTGAGGCGGCCGCGACGCCCGAGGTGGAGACCACGGCTGCCGCGCCGAAGCGCGCGAAGGCCGCCGCGAAGCCGGCCACCGCGCCAGTCGCCGTGGAGCCGAAAGCACGGGCGCCCAGGGCCAAAGCCGAAGTCGCAGCAAAACCCGCAGCCAAAGCCACGACCGCCACCAAGGCGCCTGCCAAGACCGTTGCCGCCGCAAAGGGCAAGCTGCCCCGCGCCGAGGGCGCAAGGGCCCCAAAGATTGCCGCCAAGGTCAAGCCCGCTGCCAAACCGGCCGCCAAGAAGACGACAAAGGACAAGAGCTGATGTTGATGCCTAAGCGCGTCAAGTACCGGAAGATGCACCGCGGCCGCCGCAAGGGCATCGCCACGCGTGGCGCCACCGTCGCGTTCGGCGACTTCGGCCTGCAGGCGATGGAAGCGTGCTGGATGAGCAACCGTCAGATCGAAGCGGCCCGCCGGGCAATGACCCGCCACGTCAAGCGCGGTGGTCAGATCTGGATCCGCGTCTTCCCTGACAAGTCGATCACCAAGAAGCCGGCCGAGACCCGAATGGGCTCCGGCAAGGGCAACCCTGAAGGCTGGGTTGCGGTAGTCAAGCCGGGCCGCGTCCTGTTCGAGATGGGCGGCGTGACGCAGGAGATCGCCAAGGAGGCGATGAAGCTGGCCGCATCGAAGCTGCCGATCAAGACCCGCTTTGTGAGCGTGGATTCGGCCGCCGCGGGAGCCGCTCGATGAAGGTTGACGAGTTGAGAGTCCTGGAGGTCGACGAGCTGGGCGGCAAGCTCAAGGCAGCTCGCAGGGAGCTGTACGAGCTCCGGTTCAAGCACGCCGTCGGCCAGCTCGAGAACTCGAGCCAGATCTCCAAGGTTCGTCACGACATCGCGCGCATCATGACCGTGCTCCAGGAGCGAGCCTTCGGAATCGTCGCCCAGGCCGCGCCGGAAGCCATCACGGTCGCCGTGGCCGAACCCAAGGCCAAGAAGGTATCGGCGAAAGCTGCCGACGAAACCGCCGAAGACGCCAAGCCCAAGCGCGCCGCCAAGGCGACGAAGGCCAAAGCGGAGAAGGGCTCATGAGCGTGATGACGCCGGCGCCAACCGAAGTCGAGACCTCCACGCGCGGCCAGCGCAAGGTCCGGCTGGGCACTGTGATCTCGGACAAGATGGATAAGACGGTCATCGTCCAGGTCGGCACGTCCAAGGCGCACCGCCTGTACAAGAAGACTGTCCGGCAGCGCACCAAGTTCAAGGTTCACGACGAGAAGAACGAGTGCGGAGTCGGCGACCTGGTCCGCATCACCGAAACCCGCGCGATCTCGAAGGAGAAGCGCTGGCGCGTGCTGGAGATTGTCGAGAAAGCCAAATGATCCAGCAAGAGACACGCCTCAAGGTCGCGGATAACTCGGGAGCC
>JBGQGI010000125.1:0-5626 GCA_041497375.1 Candidatus Dormibacteraceae bacterium
ACCTCTCTGGCGATAACAACCCGCTGAACCTGGTTCGATCCCTCGTAGATCTGCAGGGCCTTGGCGTCGCGGACGTGGCGCTCGAATGGACTTCCTGTCAGCGTGCCCTCCTCCCCGGCCAGCTGAACGCCATCCAGGGCCAGAGCCATGGCGGTGTCGGTGCAGTGAAGCTTGGCCATAGACGCCTGACGCGTGAAAGGCCGGCCGCGGCTGCAAAGCCATGCAGCGTGGTACGCGAGCAGCCGCGCCGACTCGAGCCGCGTCGCCATGTCCGCGAGCATGAACTCGTCACCCTGCGCGCTATCCCGCTCCAGCAGCAATGCGCGCGACTCATCGACAGCTGCCTGCGCGATCCCAAGCGCCTGTCCTGAGATGCCGATGCGGCCAGAGTCGAGTGCCCGCATCGCCACCGTGAATCCATGGCCTTCCGCGGCAAGCCGGTTGGCGGCAGGCACCACCACGTCCTCGAGCACCAGCTCGCCGGTCGGCGAGCCGTTGAGGCCCATCTTCTTGAACAGCTGTCCGACTCGAACGCCTTGAGCGTCGGCAGGCACCAGGAACGCGCTGACGCCAGCCGCCCGCTGATCCTCAGTACCCGTTCGCGCAAACACCACATAGAGGCCGGCGCGCCCGATGTTGGTGATGAAAACCTTGGTGCCGTTGAGGACGTAGTGGTCGCCATCCCGACGCGCGCTCGTCTTCAGGGATGCCGCGTCCGAACCCGAGGAGGGCTCTGTGAGGGCGAAGGCGCCAAGGAGCTCGCCCGAAGCGAGCAGCGGCAGCCAGCGGCGCTTCTGCTCCTCGGTGCCGAACAGCAGGATCGGTTCGCTCCCGACGCTGGTATGAACGTCGACGATGACCGAGGTCGAGGCACACGCCTGAGCCAGCTCTTCGATGCAGATGGCAAACGCGATCGCGTCCAGGCCGGCCCCGCCATATTCGCGTGGGATCAGCACGCCCAGAAGGCCTGCTGCCTTGGCCGCCTCGATGGCTTCGTCAGGGAATCGGTGGTCACGGTCGACCTCGGCGGCATGAGGTCGAACCACCCCCTGCGCAAGTTCGCGGACGGTGTCTCGGAAGCTCGCGTGCTGGGGTGCCAGATCCAGGTCCACTGACGGCAAACTAGAATAGGCAATCGGGCATGGAAGCAGGACCTAGATATCTCGAAGGCACAACAGTGGGGAGCGGGCGCGACATCATCGGGGTGCGGCGCGACCGCATCGCGGACATCATCAGCACAGGTCGCGAGATCATTTCGAGGGCGAAGGCTGAGAAGTTGCTACCCGAGACCATCACCGGCTCCACCGCGGCGCTGCTGGTCACCATCGCCGGCTATGGCGAGCCTTTGTCAGAAGGCCAGTGGCGCGAGCTGGCCGGGGTCGTGGGCGGCATCATGCGCGACAACACGTATGCGGACCTTGCCCGCCTTCGGACATTGATCACCCAGGAGCAGTTCTTCAACGTGGCACGCAACCAGGGTTATGGTCGTTTCATCCGGCGGCTCGACGACGGTCGCTGGGTTTGCGAGCTGGCCCCCAAGCTGGAAGATCTCCCTGACGAATAATCGCCTGGTCTCAGCCCTGCGGTCGCGGCCGATGCGCGTCCTGGTCGCCGCAATCTTCACTCTTGTGATCCTGAGCCCCGCTGGAGTGGTCTTTGCCGTGGTGTGGACGACCCCTTACCTGAGCACTTCGGCGCCTGCCGACGAAGCGGCACCGACGGGACCGGTACGGGTCCTCCCGGCACCTGATGTCCAGCCGGGAAGCCTGCCAGCGACGGCCGTCAACGTCTACGCCAACATCATGTCGGGCGTCGTGCCATGCCCGCTGTGCAAGCTTCCGCCGCGCGTCTACGTCCCCAACAGCGGAGCTGGGACCGTGGACGTCATCAACCCGCTGACCTTCAAGGTGATCGACCACTTCTCTGTCGGTTCGATTCCTCACCACATCGCCCCTGCGTGGGACATGAGCGCGCTCTACGTCGACAACGAGGGCTCCAGCAGCCTGACGAAGATCGACATCCACACGGGCAGGCCCAGCGGCACGATCTCGATGCCGTTTCCGTACAACCTCTACTTCACACCTGACGGCACCAAAGCGATCGACGTCGTCGAACGTCTTCAGCGCATCGAGTTTCGCGACCCGCACCACGGGTGGAGGCTCTTGGGCTCGGTTTCGATCCCATGGGCCGGAGCCGACCACCTCGACTTCAGCGCAGACGGCAGCTATCTCATGATCTCGACCGAGTACACGGGCATGCTCGCCAAGGTCGACGTCATTCACATGAAGCTCCTCGGCGCCGTGCATGTCGGCGGGCTGCCGATCGACGTCCGGCTGTCACCAGACGGGAGCGTGTTCTACGTGACCAACCAGGGACGTATGGGGGTGTCAGTGGTCGACCCCATAGCAATGAAAGAGATCAAGTTCATCCCCACAGGCAAGGGTGCGCACGGGCTCCAGGTCTCTCGCGATACCAAATCGCTGTATGTGTCGAACCGGCTGGAAGGGTCGTTTTCGGTGATCGACTTCGCCACCCGAAGGGTCGTCGCCAAGTGGTTCATACCCGGCGGTGGCAGCCCGGACATGCTCCAACTCAATCCCGCCGGCACGCAGCTGTGGGCGTCAGGCCGCTACAACGCCACCGTGTATGTGATGAGCACTGTCACCGGCAAGCTGATCGCCAAGATCCCCGTCGGCTCCGAGGATCACGGCCTGACTTACTTCCCGAACGTGGGCCTGCACAGCCTGGGCCACAACGGGGTTTACCGCTAGCGCGGTTATGAGAGGAACCCAGTCGGTTTCCTCTCATCGCCAGGCGCTTCGCGCGTGGCTGCTCTCTTTCCCGGGATTGGATTTACTGAATTAGTTTCTCCACGCCAAGCTTGGGAGTGTGGGAAACAAAGTTATGGCCGGGGGGACCCCGGCCAACCCTGCCACGCCAGCGCTGCATTGCGTGCCCGCCAAATGCGAGTCTGAGACGTAGTGCATACCGCGCTTGCTGCCCTGATCTTCATCGTCACCCTGGTCGTCATCGTCGTGCGGCCGCGACAGATCAATGAGGCCTGGTCGGCTGCCGTCGGAGCCGTTTTGATGGTAGCCACCGGCGTGGTGAGCCCCCTCGGCGCCCTGGCTGCCGTCGGCTCGGAGTGGAACCTGTTCCTGTTCTTCTTCGGCCTCATGCTGACGGCCGCGATCGCCGACATGGCGGGATTTTTCGACTGGGCGGCGGGTCTGGCGGCGGCCGCGGCCGGGGGCAGCGGGCGGCGTCTGCTGTTCAACGTTTTCGTCCTTGGCGCGGTCGTCACCACGTTCCTTTCCAACGACGCGACCGCGATCATCCTGACCCCAGTCGTCTACACGATCACAACTCGCCTTCGGCTCAGGGTGATGCCCTATCTCTTCGCGGTCAGCTTCATGGCCAATGCGGCATCGATGACGCTGCCGATATCCAATCCAATCAACGTCCTCACCGGAGATCGCCTTCGCGCACCACTCGCCGTTTATGAGGGACACCTGCTGCTGGCATCGCTCGCCTCGGTAGCCATCACCACCGCGATCCTGATGGCTTTCTTCTGGCGGTCGGCCGCAGGCCGATTCGAATTTGACTGGAGGTCGGCCGTGAGGTCGGCTGTCAGCGACCGTACGTTCTTTGTGGCGACTGTTATTGGACTCGCCCTGCTCGCTGTCGCATACGTAATCGGGTCCGCGTTGCTGTGGCCGCTGGGAGTCGTCGCGGTTGCCGGCGGAGCCAGCTTGATGGCAGTGGCTGTGGCGCGGCGCCGGCTCTCCCGCGAGCACTTGAACACCCACATCAGCCCGGCTCTTTTTGTTTACGTCGCCGCGCTGTTCATTCTCGTTCGCGGCGTGCAGGACGCAGGTATCACACCGGCCCTGGTGTCGACTGCCGTCAGCCACGCCAGCGACGCCGGCAGCGCGGTGGTAGCCGGATTGATCGGTTCCGCCATCGCCTCCAACCTGATCAACAACCTCCCTGCGGTCCTGGTCTTCATCTCAGGCGCCCAGGCGGGCGGGGTGGCGGCCGGGCTGCACGCTCCGTTCCTATTCGGGGCGCTTGTCGGGGCTGACCTGGGCCCCAACCTGACTCCTGTTGGAGCGCTGTCGACGATGCTCTGGCTCGTCATCGTCCGCCGCCGAGGAGTTCAGGTTTCGGCCTGGGACTTCCTCAAGCTTGGCGCCGTCGTCGCTCCCGTGACGCTCCTTGCGGCAGCATTGCTTGTCGCGGCGAGCTTTCGTTGAGCGGAGACGCAAAATAGGTTGAGCCCGTTGCGAATAATCGTGCTGGTTGACGGCTTCGACACCGAAGGGCTGTTCGATTCGCTCGAGCGCCTGCTCCGGCTTCGTGAATCGGAGCTCCTGCTCTTATTCGTTCGCAGGATCGGGCCGAGGGCGGGCCTCGAGCTTGCGCCCCGCCGGCCCGGCGGCCACCAGCTGCCGCCGCATCGTGAGCGCGCGCTCGCCGAAGCGGAAGTCGAAGGTGGCGCCCAAGCACTTTCGGAGGCGGAGAAGGCGGCGCGTCGGTTGGCTGCGGTAGTCGAGTCGCGGCAGCTTGACGGTGAGCCCGGCCGTGTTGTGTGCGAGCTTGCGAAAACAGAGCGCGCAGACCTGGTCGCGGTGCGGGGTACCGGCCGCGGCCGGCCACCCGTCGGGCCCGGATCGCTCGGTCCAACCGCCCGCTTCATCGTCGACCACAGCCCGTGCCCGGTGCTGCTGCTGCGCGACGGCGGCTAGGTCTTGGTGGGGGCGTTCTTTTCGAGACGCCAACGTGGCAGGGTTGGCCGGGGTCTCCCCGGCCATGTCTTTGTCTTGATCACACCAATCGTGGCGAGGAGTGTCTCTTAAACAATCCCATCGACATACCGGAGGAGGAGCAGGCGCGCGCGCAGCGCCCGCCGATGAGGGGGGACCATCCGGGTCCCCTCTCATTCTTAGCGCGATCGCTGACTGAATCGCACCTTCCTTCTGGTCCTCGTCGCGTTGCCGGTCGCCACTATCGAGATGCTGCCGTCGGGCTCCAGCACGCCCAGCTGCACCTCCTTCACGTCGGCGACGCCGTGCTCACGAATCGCCGTCTCGACCTCCTCTTGATCAACGCCCTCCTTCTTCATGATGTCGCGGAGGTAATCCCCGTCCTTGATGATCACAGCTGGCGGTGCCGCCAACAGCCTGTGAAAGCGTGGAAACCGGTCAAGCCAGCCCACACCGGCGTTCGTCAATACGAGCACCAGGACGAGGATCAATCCGCCGCCCAGCGAGTTGTCAGGTCCGGTGATAGCGGGTTGCAGGGCATTGGCGACCAGCAGGATGAAGACGAGGTCGTAGAGCGTGAACTGCCCGACCTCTCGCTTGCCGAAGATGCGCAACGCGGCCAGCAGCGCGACATAGATCAGAACCGCGCGAACGACCAGCTCCCAGGCCGGAATGCTCGGCAGCAGGGACGAGAGCGTGTGGCCTCCGGGTCTTACCTTGGCGCCATGAGGATCAGCGCGGCGGGACCCAGGAGCACGATCCACAGCGTCGGGAAGATGCAGCCGACCATCGGCAGCATCATCTTCAACGTCGCCTGCGCCGCCTTTTCCTGCGCCCGCTGGCGGCGCTTGCGGCGCATC
>JBGQGI010000126.1:0-5617 GCA_041497375.1 Candidatus Dormibacteraceae bacterium
CACGGACGCCGGCCGCGCCATGGTGCCGTACGCCGAGCGCGCCCTGAGGGCGCTGGTCGACGGGCGCGACGTCCTGGAGCAGGTGAAGACTGCGTCGGCAGGGCACCTGATGATCGCGGCGGCACCCGCCGTCAGCACCTACATCCTGCCCCAGCTCCTCGAGAAGTTCGTCGCGGACCATCCTCGGGTCGAGGTCTCGGTGCGCACGGGTCACTCCGAGGACATCGTCGATCTCGTGCTCAGCGACGAGGTGCAGATCGGGCTCGGCCGTGCGATCAGGCATCCCGACCTGGAGATGCGCCAGTTCCACACCGAGGAGCTCGTGCTGGTTTGCGCCCCCGGCCATCCCTTCGCCAAGCGGCGCAGCGTGGCCATGGAGGAGGTGGCGGCCGAGAGGATGATCATGTTCGACCTCACGTCGAGCTATTACGAGATCACGCAGGCGGCGTTCCTTGCCGCCGGCGTGAAGTTGCGCGGCCTGATGGAGCTGGATTCGATCGAGGCCGCCAAGAAGATGGTCGAGAGGGGGCTCGGAGTCGCGCTCCTACCTCGCTCGGCGGTGGCGCGTGAGGTCGAGACGAAAGCGCTGCGCCGGGTGAAGATGAAGGACGCGCCCCCGATGTACCAGTCGATAGTGGCCTACCGCCGCCGCGACTCCGGCAAGCCGGAGGGCATCGTCGCCGCGTTTCTGGAGCTGCTCAGCGCACCGGCTGATATCGACTAAGCCTATAACCACGATCCAATCAATTGATTGGACGAATATCACCGCTCTCCCTAACCTCCGCGTTATGCATTACATAGAACCGACCACCGACCTCGAAACCGAGCCTTCATCTCACGAGTGCGAATGCCCCGAGCCCTGCAACTGCGACCACGAGAACGAGTTAGGGAGCCGCATATGGACCTGGTCTCGACGCCCCTGCTCCCCGAAGGCTTCAAGGTTCCGGCCTCGCGCAACGAGGAGCCCAGCAAGCGCCTGCGCCGCCTGCTTGCCACGAAGCCCTATGTCTTCGGCCCAGGCGTCTACGACCCGTTCGGCGCGGAGCTCGTCATGTACCACGGCTTCGATGCGGTCTATTTCAGCGGCTACTCGTTCGCCATCGGCCACCTCGGCACGACCGACATGGACATCTACTCCTCGGTCGAGATCGCCGACGGCGCTCGCCGCACGGTGAGCGCCCTGCGCAAGTTCCAGCTCACGATGGCCATGGGCGACCCCGAGCATGGTGTCGAGCCCGTCCACCTGGAGATCCCGCCTGTCGTCGTCGACATGGACGCGGGCTACGGCAACCTGTTCAACGTCCAGCGGACCATCGACCTGTACTTGAGGGCCGGCGTCGCCGCCGCACACCTGGAGGACCAGGTGATGCCCAAGCGCTGCGGCCACATCGCGGGCAAGGCGTTGATCTCGGCGGACGAGTTCGTCGGCAAGCTCAAGATGATGCGCAACGCGGCCGACGACCTCGGCCACAAGGACTTCGTCATCATCGCCCGCACCGACGGGGTGTCCGCGACCGAGGCGCCCGAGACGAAGCGTGGGATCCAGCTCGCGATCGACCGCGGGCTTCGCTACATGGACAGCGGCGTGCCCGACCTCCTGTGGTGCGAGTTCCCCACCGCGGAGCGCGGCCAGGTGGAGCAGTTCTGCGGCGAGATCCGCAAGCGTTTCCCGAAGACCCGTTTCGCTTTCAACTACTCGTCCTCGTTCAAGTGGTACAACGAGAAGAGCCCGATCACGTGGGATGAGCTGGGCGAGCTCGGCGTTGGCTTCATCTTCATCACCCTTGCACTGCAGCATGCGGCCGGGCACGGCATGTCGGTCCTCCTCGACGACCTCAAGGCGAAGAAGGAGGAGGGCTACATGGCACTGCAACGAAAGGAATGGGGCGGGGCCGACATCCCGACCAAAAGCCACCACCTCTTCACGGGCGTGCCGTACCACCAGCACGTCGGCCAGGAGTACGGAGCAGCGCGCCTGAGCGAAGAGATGGACGAACACCTGGAAGTCTCGAAGGTCGTCTAAGGCGCGCGTCACCTCCCCGCGCCGTAGGCGTGGGGAGGTGGCGGGCAAAGCCCGCCGGAGGGGGCACCTACTCCCAAGCCTCACCCCCGAGCGACCGTAGACTTCGGAGAAGCCCATGCTCACATATCCATTCCGTTATCTCGCGTGGCTCATCTCGAACTTTCGGCGCGCCATTCGCAAGTCCCCCGACTACGTGCTGTTCCTCCTCGAGGAAGAGCTGCCCGCGCTCCCCGACACGCCCCTCCCCCGCTGGCAACGCCTCTTCTCCAGATCACGCCTGAGCATCAAGGAGCTCGGCGAGCGCTTCGACCTCATCGCGCGCGAGCCGAGGATCACAGGCGTCGTGCTGCACCTCCGCCCGGTGCCGATGTCGATGGCGAATGTGCAAGAGCTCCGCGACCTGGTCTCCAGGTTGCGCGAATCGGGCAAGAAGGTCATCGCGTGGGCGCCCTTCTACACCACCGGGACCTACTACCTGGCCTGCGCCTGCGACCAGGTCCTGCTCATGCCCGCGGGTTCGATCCAACCCCTGGGTTTCGCAGGCGGCGGCATGTTCCTCGCCGACGCACTCGCGAGATTCGGCATCGAGGCCGACTTCGTCCAGGTCTCTCCCTACAAATCGGCGGCCGACGTCCTCACGAAATCCAAGATGTCAGGCGAGCTCCGCGAGCAGATCACGTGGCTGCTCGACTCGCAGCACAAAGAGCTGGCCGGCGCCATCACGGCCGGCCGGGGCGTCAACGAGGGCGCGGCGAAGGCGCTGATCGACTCATCCCCCTACTCGGACGCCGACGCGCTCGCGAATCACGCAGTGGACGCCGTGGTCTCCGAGGAGGACCTCCCCAACCACCTTGCGAGCGGCTCGCGTGTGCAGATCGCAGCCTGGGCCCGGGCACAGCGCACGCTGCGCACGCCCGCTCCCACCGTGGGCCGGGGCAGATACGTCGCCATCCTGCGGATCGAAGGGACGATCATCGACGGCCGCTCCGGCCGGCTCCCGGTGCAGCCGCCCATCGACATCCCGATCGTGGGCGACGCACGCGCAGGCGACCTCACGATCGTCCAGCTGGCTCGGCAGGTCGCCGCGGACAAGCGGGCCGCGGCAGCGGTCCTCTACGTGAACTCGCGCGGCGGCTCAGCCACCGCCTCCGAGGCGATGCGCCAGGCGCTCGATCAGATCAACGCGCGCAAGCCTCTGGTGGTGGTGATGGGCCCGGTCGCAGCCTCTGGCGGCTACTGGGTCTCGACTCCCGGTCGCTGGATCGTCGCGCGACCCGGCACGTTGACGGGCTCGATCGGCGTGCTCAGCGGCAAGGTGGTGACGGGGGGCCTATGGTCGAAGCTCCACGCCCACCGCGAATCGATCGTCTTCGGCAAGCACGCCGCCATGAGCAGCGAAGAGAGGACCTATTCGAAGGAGGAACGCGAGATCGTCAAGGGTGAGATCGACAGGATCTACGGTCTTTTCCTCGACGTGGTGGCCCGCGCCCGCGGGATGACGCCCGAACAGGTGCATCCGATCGCAGCCGGCAGGGTGTGGACGGGGGCGCAAGCACTCGAGAGGAAGCTGGTGGACGAGCTGGGCGGCATGGAAGCGGGAGTGCGCAAGGCTCGCAGCCTGGCCGGCCTGCCCGATGGGACTCGCAGCCGAGAGGTGCGCGGTCCGCGCCGCTTCATCCCGCCTCTCAGCGCTCAGGGTGCGATCGGCTACATCGGCTGGCTGCTGGAGGGAGTGGCGCTTCTAAATCGAGCGCCGGCCCTGGCGCTGATGAACTACCTACCGGACGACGTGTGAAAGCTTCCGTAGTCCAGCGCTAGCGCGGCAGGGTTGGCCGGGGTCCCCCCGGCCATAACTTTGTCTTCGATACTCCAAGCGCGGCGTGGAGAACTAATTCAATAAATCCCATCCCGGGAGGAGGAGCAGGCGCGCGCGCAGCGCCCGCCGATGCATTCAGTAAGGCCCATCCTCAACGCCGCTTTGCGCGCAGGGGGGACCATCCGGGTCCCCTCTCATTCGTCAGCAGCCCAGCAAGCGCGCGATCAGCATCCGTTGCACCTCTGAGGTGCCCTCGCCGATCTCGTTGATCTTGACGTCTCGCCAGTACCGAGCGACTGGATAGTCCTCCATGAAGCCGTACCCGCCGTGGATCTGCACGGCCTGGTCCGCGGCTCGTTTCGAAGTCTCGGAGGCATACAGCTTGCACATCGCGGCGAGCATCCTTGCCTCGTCCGTGGTCTCGCCGTCAGTTTTCATGTAGGTCACCGCGGCGCGGTACACCATCGTGCGGGCGATCTCGGTTTCCATCGCCATGTCGGCGAGCTTGAACTGCACGGCCTGGTGCTTGGAGATGGGAACGCCAAACGACCGGCGCTCCTTTGCGTACGAAAGCGATGCGTCGAGGCACGCCTGTGCGAGACCGACCGACAGGGCGGCGATGGCGATGCGACCGCCCAGCAAGGTGTGGAGGAACTGACGGTAGCCGCCGCCTCGTTCGCCCAGAAGGTTCGCCTCCGGGACTGCGCAGTCTTCGAAGCTGAGGGGGTGCGTGTCGGACGAGTGCCACCCGAGCTTGCGATACGACTCCAGCACGTGGTAGCCGGGCGTGCCGGTCGGAACCATGATCGCGCTGATCTCGGGCCGGTCGCCGTTGGCTTTGGCGGTCACGGCCGTGACCGTCACACCGGCGGAGATATCGGTCCCGCAGTTGGTGATGAATTGCTTTGCGCCGTTGACGACCCAATGTCCGTCGCGAAGCTCAGCGCGCGTCTTCGTCGCACCCGCGTCTGAACCCGCCTCTGGCTCTGTCAGACCAAAAGCCCAAAGCTTTAGCCCCGCAAGAAGATCAGGGAGCCACTTCTCCTTCTGCTCCTTGCTGCCGAAATCGTGGATCGGCGCAGCACCGAGGCACACAGCCGCCTCGAGCGTGATCCCGACGCCAGTGTCAGCGCGGGATATCTCCTCGATCGCCAGACATAGAGAGAGAAAGTCGCCACCAGCACCGCCGTACTCCTCTGAGAACGGGAGGCCGAACAGGCCAAGCTCCCCCATCTGCCGGACGATGTCGTACCCGAACTTGTGATGCCGATCCAGCTCCTCTGCGGCTGGGGCCACGACCTCGCGGGCGAAATCGCGACAAACGTCGCGAATCGCCTGCTGCTCAGAGGTCAGTTGAAAGTCCAACCCGGCAATCGTTACACGGCCCGGCCAGGGCGCGCAGCGATGAACTCAGTTACCGAGGACGAAAACCTTCAGAGCCCAGCTGAGCGCCACGAGGGTCACTATCCAGATGGTGAGGAGCCGCCATTGGCGCGAGCTGAGATTGAGCGACCAGCTTCGCCCGCTGACCACGCCTGCCGCCAGCCCGACCACCCCCACCACGCTGCCCGCAAAGAGCGCGGGACCCAACGGGTAAAGCCGCACCGCGTCGCCGATATCCCCCTGCCACATGTAGGCAAACGAGCGGGTGCCGCCGCAGAAAGGACATGGGTGGCCGGTGAGGTAGAAGAAGGGGCACGGCGGCAACACCCAGTGGCCTACGTGAAGGGCCCAGTAGATGCGGGTGTAGGCCAGCCACAGCAGCAGGCCGCCGATGA
>JBGQGI010000127.1:0-5598 GCA_041497375.1 Candidatus Dormibacteraceae bacterium
GAACCTCCACGCCCTTTCGGACACCAGCTCCTAAGGCTGGCGCGTCTGCCATTCCGCCACGCCGACATCCCAGAGATTATTTACCCTTGCTCATCCGAAGTTCCGTATGTCCACCGGCTCGATCTCGTCCGCGGTGGCGAAATCGAAGATCTGCGAGTAGAAGTAGAGTTCGCCTTCGATCGAGCGCCTGATGTTCTTGGCCTGGCGGAAGCCGTGCTGTTCACCTTCAAACGGCAGATACGCGTAGGGCAGCTTTTTCCTCTCGCAAACCGCGACAAACTCCTCGGCCTGGCTCGGCGGCACGACCTTGTCCTCGAGCCCCTGGAAAAGAATGACCGGGCAGTTCAGGTCGTCGGCGAAGTTGACAGCGGATCGCTCGCGGTACAAGTCGGCTCGTTCCGGATACGGACCGATGAGCGTATCGAGATATCGCGATTCGAACTTGTGCGTTTCCGTGACGAATGTGACGAGGTCGCCGATTCCGAAATGGCTCGCGCCGGCATTGAAGAATTTGCGTTTCGTCAGCGCGACCAGAGTCGTGAATCCACCAGCCGACCCACCGGTGATTGCGACCCGCTTCCCATCCGCGAGGCCGCGCCCGACAAGGTAGCGAGCGGCGTTGACGCAGTCGTCGACGTCGACCACGCCCCAATTGCCATTGAGGCGCTGGCGGTATGGACGGCCGTAACCGGATGACCCGCCGTAGTTGACGTCGACGATGCCGAAGCCGCGGCTGGTCCAGTACTGAAACTCGAGGTCAAGGCTGGACCCGACCGAGCCCGTTGGCCCGCCATGACTGTGCACCACCAGCGGCGCCCGCTCTCCCTGCGGCCCCTCATAGTCCTTGTTCTTGGGCGGGTAGTAGAACGCGTGGGCAGTCACGCCTCCTTCGGTGGAAAACTCGATCGCCTGCGGGACGCTGAAGTAGCCCGGATCGGTGTGCGCCGGATTGGAGACCTTGACGACCTCCTGCGCGCCGCTGTCGATGTCGACGACGAGGACTCGCTCCGAGAGCGTGGGCGACGACGCGACCATCGCCACGTGCCTCGAGCTCACAACGGCGCCGTGCAGGTCCGTGTACAGGAGCTGGATCTGCTTGAGCTTTCCAGTGACGGTGTCGATAAGACCGAGCCTGGTGCCCCCAGCCTCCGAGTAGAGACACACGATCTCGCCGGATGGCGCGAAGCCGTACCTGGTCATCCCGAACGCCCACTGCGGCTCCCCGAACTCCGCTTCGCGGCGGCACACCGGCTCGTCGAACTCGCCCCGAACCCGATAGATGTTCCACCAGTCGTTGCGATCCGAGACGAAGTACAGCTCACCCGCGGGCGACCATTCGGGTTGGAAGATCGACTCCTCGGGCCCGCCGGCCACCTTGCGTGCGGAGGTCACATTGCCATCGGGGTCGAGCTCGCCGACCCACAGCTCGGTGCCGTCCCACGGCATGTTCGGGTGGTTCCACGTCAGCCACGCGAGGCGCTTGCGGTCGGGGCTGAGTTTCGGCGATGAGTAGAAGTCATTGCCGTTCGCAATGGTGATGGCGTCGCGATCGCCCTTCCAATCCAGCGCCACCAAAGTGTTGACAGCTTCGGACGCCCCCTTCGTGTGGTCTTCCCGCACTGCAAATATTCGTCCACGCCCAGGATCGACGAGAAGATCTGCGTGCCGGATGTCGACAGCGGGTGTGATGGCGACAGAGGCGCCGCCGCGCTCCTGGATGTAGATGCGCTGATCGTCGAAGTTGGCGAACCACACTGTCCCGCCGCTTACCGCGAACTCGCCGCCTCCATATTCGTGCACGCGGGTCCGGGCGTTGAAGCCGGCGGGCGTAACGTCAGTGTTGGCGCCGTCGCGGTGGCGCACGATCACCTGCCGGCCGGCTTCCGTCGGCCTCAGCTCGGTCCAGTAGAGATCATCTCCATCCCAGCGCGACATGCCCCAGCCGAGCGACACAGCGCCGTTGAGAAGCAGGTCGATGGTGATGGGCGATGCCCAGGACCCGAACGGAGCAACCTTCCGTTCGCCCACGATCGCGGTTATTCGCCGAACCGCTTGACGATCAACGCGTCGCCCTGGCCGCCACCACCACACAACGCTGCTGCGCCTATGCGCAGCCCACGCCGCTTCAACTCATGCGCCACGGTGAGCACCAGCCTGGCGCCGCTCGCGCCAATCGGATGGCCGAGCGCCACAGCCCCGCCGTTCACGTTGACCCGCTCCTCGTCCAGCTGGAGCATGCGGGTGGCGTTGAGCGCGACTGCCGCGAACGCTTCGTTGATCTCGACCAGGTCCAGGTCGCCGACGCCGAGGCCGGCCTTCTTCAGGGCGTTGCTCAGGGCGAGCGCAGGCACCGTGTGCAGCCATGCGTAGCGGTCGGCGCTCATGCCGTGCGCGACGATCTCCGCGAGCGGCTCGAGCTTGAGCGCGCGGGCGCGCTCGGCGGACATGACCACGACTGCGGCTGCCCCGTCCGAGATCTGCGCCGCATTGCCGGCGGTGATCGTGCCCTTCGGGCGAAAGGCTGGAGGCAGCTTGCCGAGCGACTCCTCAGTGGTCTCCGGGCGCACGCCCTCATCACGTTCGACGATCAGTGCCTCTCCGCGACGCTGGGGAATTGCCACCGTCACCACCTCGCCCGCCATCGCCCCGCTTTTCCAAGCGCGCTGAGCCCGCTGGTGCGAGCGCGCCGCCCACGCGTCCTGCTCTTCACGGCTGATCTCGAGCTCGCGGTTCACATCGTCCGAGCTCTCCCCCATGTGCTCCTTCAGAAACGTCGACCACAGGCCGTCGTGGACCATCGAGTCGACCATCTCCGCGTTGCCCATCCGGGCGCCGAACCGGGCCTTCGGCACGAGGTAGGGAGCTTCCGACATCGACTCCATACCGCCGGCGACGACCACCTCCACCTCGCCGGCTCGGATCAGCTGGTCGGCCAGCGCGATGGCGTTGAGGCCGGACAGGCACACCTTGTTGATGGTGATCGCCGGAACCTCCTGGGGGATGCCCCCCTCGATCGCCGCTTGCCGCGCTGTGATCTGGCCGGCGCCGGCCTGGAGGACCTGCCCCATGATCACGTAATCGACGTCGCCGGGCGCTACGCCGCTGCGCTCCAGGGCCGCCCGGATGGCATGCCCGCCGAGAGTGACCGCCGGCACATCTTTGAAAGCACCGCCAAATTTGCCGAAAGGGGTGCGCGCGCCCGCTACGATCACCGAAGGCATGCGGCCAGTCTAGGGGGAGGAGAGTCGCCGATATGAGGAACGCCTTGTTGGTCGTAGATCTCCAGAACGACTTTGTGGAGGGGGGCGCCCTGCCCGTTCCCGGCGGCACCCAGGTCGTGGCCCATGTCGCCCGACACGTCCGCCACTTCCGCAGCGAGTATGCCTTCGTCGTGGCGACCCGCGACCTGCACGAGGATCCGCCCGACCACTTCTCGGACAAACCCGACTACATCAAGACCTGGCCGCCTCACGGCGTCAAAGGGACATCCGGGGCAGTGCTCTGCACCCCGATCTCGAACCTGGTCAGGGAGAAGATCATCGGGGCCGTGGTTGACAAGGGCCGGCACGCCGCCGCGTTTTCGGGTTTCGAGGCGCAGGATCCGCGCGGTCACGTCCTGGTTGACGTGCTCAGGGAGCAGCGAGTCGACCACATCGACATATGCGGCCTCATCACCGAGTACACCATCCTCGCCACCGCCCTCGATGCCCGCAAGCACGAGTTCCAGGTCCGGGTCCTGGTCAACCTTTGCGCCGCCGCCAACCCGGAAGCGGGCCTGCGTGCGTTCGAAGAGATGAAGGCAGCCGGCTGCCAGCTGATGGCGGCGTCGGCGCCATAGGCGCCTTATGAGAGGGGACCCGGATGGTCCCCCCTCATCGGCGGGCGCTTCGCGCGCGCCTGCTCCTCCTCCGGTATATCGATGGGATTTATTAATCAGGTGCTCCCTGCGACGCCTGGAGACGATTTGAGACAAAGTCATGGCCGGGGGAACCCCGGCCAACCCTGCCACGTAAGCGAGAACAAAACCCGGCATTGGCAGAAGCCGATGCCGGGATCAGTGCCTACTTCTTGCGCGCTCTGGGTGCCGGCGCGTCGTACTTGAAAGACACGTTCAGCCGGACTCGATACTTGGTGACCTTCCCGTTTTCGATGGTGAGGTCCTGTCTGACGACCTCTGCGACGCGGAGGTCTCGCAAGGATTTGGACGCGGTCTCGATGGCGCTCTTCGCGGCCGCCTCCCATGACGTACTGCTCGTTCCCACCAGCTCCGTGACTCGGTAAACGCTATCGGCCATGGCTACCTCCCCATCACGTCTGTTGATTCAGCCGCAATTGTCGCGCGGAACTCTTAATTGCGCACCCTTCCGAGATTGCGCAGCTCAGGCAGCGCATCGGCCAGCTTGCCGGCCAGCATCGCCGCCTTGGGCGGGTCGAGCATGAAGATCTGCTCCGTGAAGCCCAGCTCGAGGTAGCGGGATGACTGCTCGAGCAGGCGAGACCGGTCCTGCCCGTCCCACGAAAACTGGATCGAGCGCCGGATCTCGGACGGATCGCGACCCACAGCACCGCAGGCATCCTCCAGCCTGGTGATGACCTCGGTCCCCTTGTCGATCTCGCCGGATCCTGTGTTCCAGACGTCCGCATATCGCGCGACCAACCGGATGGTCGTCGCCCCCGAAGCCCCAATCCAGATCGGCGGATAAGGCTTCTGGATCGGCTTCGGGTTGGCGATCGCGTCGGTCATCTTGTAGTAGCGGCCATCGAAGTTGGTCCGTTCCTCCGTCCACAGCGATTTGATGATCTGCAACGACTCGCTCAGCCGTCCAACCCGGTGGTCGAGCCCCTCGACCCCGTACATGGAGTGCTCGATCGCCGCCCACGCCGCGCCGATGCCGAACTCGAGTCGGCCGCTCGAGAGGTGGTCGACGGTGACCGCCAGCTTGGCCAGGAGCGCGGGATTTCGGTACGTGTTGCCAGTGACCATGCAGCCGATCCGGACCCGTTTCGTGGCCTCCGCCATGGCGGCCTGCAGCGCCCAGCCTTCATACACCGGCCGGTCGGGGCCACCCGCGCCGATCGACGCGAGGTGGTCGAAGTCCCAGAGATGGTCGAAACCGCTTTCGTCGGCCAGGCGCCAGACGATCCGAAGCGCCTCGATCGTCGTGTCCTGGCCCGACAGCTTCATGCCAAAACGCAGTTCGTGTCTCATCGAAACCAGATTAGTTCGGGCCGCTAGCCGGTGCGCAGACTGGTCGGCCGGACGCGCAAGGCGATGTGATATTTCCGCGCGAAGTCCTCGGGCTCCCATTCGTAGCTCTTGACCAGGCGCATGTACTTGCGGATGTATTTCGGCACTTTGTGGGCGAGCGGGTACCGCTTTATACGCGACGCATCGCCGTCGATGCGGACGACCTCGCCGCCGTCAGAAGTGGTGTTGAAATGCAATTGGACCTTGGGGTTGGCCTCGATATCCTTGACCTTCTGTCCGGGCACGGAGAAGATCAGGAACGTCTTGCCGTCCCACAAGAACCACACGGGCACGGCGTGCGGCCGGCCGTCTACGCCGCAGGTTGCAAGCCAGATGATCAGCTCCTTGTC
>JBGQGI010000128.1:0-5552 GCA_041497375.1 Candidatus Dormibacteraceae bacterium
CCCAGGACGCGCCCCGCGATGGCGTGATACACGAAACCGCCGATCCCGGCGACCAGGCCGCCGATGAACAGCGTGAGGTTCTGCCGGACCAACCGGCTCTCGCGAATCCGGGCCAGGCGCTGGCCGAGACCCCGTGGCGCGCCGGTCTGCACAGTCCTCGGCATTCTATCCGACGCTCCCGGGGGGTCCCGGCGCGGATAATTCTTCAGCGATGCCCGAACAGTCGAAGCCCATGGTCTCGGCATTGGTCGTGAGCCATAACGACAAAGAGCTGCTTCTCCAGTGCCTGCGGGCCTTCTGCGCGACAGCCGAGATACCCGTGGAGGTGGTGGTGGTCGACAACGGGTCGACCGACGGCTCCGCGGCTGCCGTCACCACAGAGTTCCCCAAGGCGACCGTGCTGGTGGAGAAGAAGAACCTGGGGTACGGCCGGGCCGCCAACATCGGCCTGAAGCGCTGCGAGGGCCGGTTCGCCCTGCTCCTCAACCCGGATGTCGTCGTCGACACTCAAACGGTCGGCCGGCTCGCCGACTTCCTGCTCACCCACGCCAACGCCGGCGCTGTCGGCCCCCGCCTGTTGATGCCTGACGGCAAGCGGGACACGGACTCCCGGCGCGCATTCCCGGTGCCCCGCACGCTGTTCTACCGCACGCTGGGGCTGAGTCGCCTCTTTCCCAAGAGCCCACGCTTCGGCCGTCACAACATGGGTCATGTCGACGAATCGGAAGTGCACGAGATGGACGCCGGGAGCTCGGACTGCCTGATGCTGCGCATGGCCGCCGTCAATCGGGTCGGATTCTTCGACCCACGCTATTTCATGTTCGGCGAGGACATCGACCTCTGTTACCGGCTCAAGCTCGGCGGCTGGAAAATCTTCTACCTCCCGACGGCGATCGCCAAGCACCAGAGGCGGAACGCCACCACGAAGGCGCAGCGCGAGGCGAACTACCAGCGCCATCGTGCGATGTGGAGCTATCACTTCAAGCACCACGCCAAGGATGTCTCGGCGTTCGGCAACGGCCTGGTGTGGGCCCAGATCTGGGGCCGGTGGGTGGCTGAATCGGTGCGGGGCTCGGTCACGAAGGGCGACCGCTCGTCCTCGTAGTATCAGGGGCACATGTATCACCAGATCGCGCGCAACAAGCGCAACAGCATCATCGTGATCGTGCTGTTCTTGGCTTTCTGGCTGCTTGCCGGTTTCGTGATCGGTGAGTTTGGCGGCGGCGACATAACGAGTGCGGTCGGCGGGGCGATCATCCTCGGCATCCTGGGGATCTGCGCCGCGCTGTACTCCTACTACCTGGGATCGGCCACCGTGCTGTCCGCGGCCGGTGCGCACGAAGCCGATCGCGGTCAGTTTGCGCAGCTCTACAACATCGTGGAGACGCTTGCGATCGGCGATGGCATCCCGCCGCCCAAGGTTTACATAATCGAGGACCCGAGCCCTAACGCGTTCGCGACGGGCCGCGACCCTCAGCATGCTGCCGTGACGGTGACGACGGGCCTGCTCCAGATGATGAATCGGGAGGAGCTCGAGGGTGTGCTCAGCCACGAGATGAGCCACATCAAGAACTTCGACGTCCGGTTGCTCCTGATCGTCACCACCATGATCGGTATGGCCGGCCTCATCGCGAGCTTCGTCTGGAACGGCGCGTTCCGGATCAGGAGCCGCGATTCGCGAGCCGTGCTCATCGTCCTGTTGATAGGCATCGTCTTCACGCTCATCGCCGTGATCGTCGGACCACTCATGCAGATGGCGCTTTCACGGCAGCGCGAGTCGCTGGCCGACGCGAGCGGGGTGGAGCTGACGCGCAACCCCGCCGGGCTCCTCAGCGCTTTGAAGAAGATCGCGGCGAACGAGCAGCCGCTGAAGAACTTCAACCACGCCGTCGCGGCCATGTGCATCGACAACCCGAAGGAGCACCACGGGAGCTTCTTCAACCACCTGTTCGACACCCACCCGCCGATCGAGGAGAGGATTGCCGCGCTCGAGAAGATTGCAAGCGTGCAGCAAACATGAGGTTTCGCACCAAGGTCCTGGCCGCCGGCAAGACCGCCGCAGGCATTGAGGTTCCGCCCAAAGTGGTCCAGGGTCTCAGCTCCAGCAAGGTGCCGCGCGTGCGGGTCACCATCAACGGCGGCTACACCTACCGCAGCGCCGTGGCGGTGATGGGCGGCAAGTTCATGATCGGCGTGAGCAACGAGAATCGGAAGAATGCCGGCGTCGCGGCCGGGGACACCGTGGATGTCGACCTCGAGCTCGATACCGAGCCTCGCGAGCTGGCATTGCCCGACGACTTCGCGAAGGCGCTTGGCAAGGATGCCAAAGCGAAGAAGGTGTTCGAGGGGTTGTCCAACAGCAAGAAGCAGCGCCTGGTGCTGCCGGTCGCCAACGGCAAGACGCCGGAGACCAGGCAGCGAAACATCGACAAGGCTATGGCCGCGCTGCGAGAGGGCAAGGCCTAAGCCAGCAAGAAAGGGGCATGGAGTAGGTGCCCCCCTCCGGCGCCTTCGGCGCCACCTCCCCGCGACTACCGCGCGGGGAGGATGTAGGTTCCTGCCCTACCCCACATAATTTCGCGCGTGCCGCTGCTTGCGAAGTTTCTTCACGTTCGCCGTACCGAATTGGCGCGCACGCTCCAGGTGGCCGGCTTTGCCATCGTGATCGGTTGGGCGGCATACACCGCCTTCAGCGGCTCTCAGGCCATCTTCCTGACCAAGGCAGGGCCCGGGGCTTATCCCCTGTTCTTCGTCATCCTGGCCTTGGCCGTGTGGCCGATGGTCGCTCTTCAAGGCGCCCTCACCCGCCGGCTAGGCGTCGGACGAGCGTTTCGCGTGATCCTCGCGCTCAACGGTCTGGCGGCGCTGGGGATCTTCCTCGTCTTCCTATTCGACGAGAGCCCGACCGTGGCGTTCGCTGCATATGTCGTCTACTCCGTCGGTTTCGAGCTTGTGATGCTCCAGTTCTGGGGATTCGTCAGCCAGCACTTCAACCTGCTCGAGGGCAAGCGCATCTTTCCAATCATCGCGGCCGGCTCGAGCATTGGCTACATCCTCGCCGGCTTCACGACAACGCTCATCGCGCTCAGTGGCCGAATCGAGCCCCTCATGTTGGTGTGGGCCTTTGGCGCGGCGGTGGCGATTATGTTGTCAGTACGGTTGGAGCGCACGCTCTACCGGCCGTCGTTCGACGACGACGCCGACGAGTTTCTCGCGCACGAGCACGTCGTCCGCGGACGGCTGAGCGCCATCAGCATCTTGCGGGGCGCGATCCAGTACATGACGAGCAGCCCCCTTGTGCTCGCCCTGGTGCTGCTGGCTCTGGTCCTGCAGATAGCCAGCCGCATCGGCGACTACCTGGTCGCCCTGATCTTCGTGAACTCGACCCACCACAACCTGCAGGCGCTCACGATCCTGATCGGCAACGCCTGGCTCGCCAGCTACGTGGTGCAGCTCGTGATCAGCCTGTTCGTGGCGCCATGGGTCCTGGACAAGCTGGGCGTGAAGAACGCAATCCTCGCCCTGCCGATCTTCACCCTGATCGGCTTCGCCGCAGTCGCCTTCAGCCCGGTCCTGGCCACCTCGCTGTTCCTCTTCATCGTTCGCAACGGGCTGCAGACCGGCCTCGACGATCCCGCGGAGAGCGTGCTCGGCAGCGCCGTGCCCGCCCAGGTCGGCCCGAAGCTCAAGTTCCTGCTCGACAACCTCGTGCTGCCCGGGGCCGCCGTGCTGAGCGGCGTGATCCTACTGGTCGTCCAGCGCACGATCGCTGCAAGCGAAGAGGTCCTTGCGCTCATCGGGATCTTGGTCGCCATTCTCTTCATTGCGGCGGCGTTCCGCGTGCGCAGCCTCTACGTGAGCGCCATCTACGCGCGGCTGCGCACCCACGCGATGACTCTCAGCGACTTCCAGCGGGCGGTGGGGCGCCCCAGCCAGTCCGAGATCGACGAGCTGATGACATTCGTGCGCCAGGGCGACGACAAGGTGCGCCAGTTCGCGGCGGCTGCGCTGGGCCGGCTCGCGCCAGACACGTTTGCCGGCATGCTGCCCGAGCTGCTCGCGTCGGACGACCGTCGCGTGCGAAGGCTGGCCTTCCAGATGGCGCCGCCCGAGATCGTCGCTCTCGACCAGCTCGAGGCTGCTGTGGACGATCCGGACGGTTGGGTGGTGGCCTCAGCAGTCGTAGCCGGCGCGGGGCGGAAGCCGCCCTGGGCCCGCATTGGGGAGATCCTCGACCGCCTTTGGACGTCGGAGAACGACGAGGACCGCGCCGCGGCGGTGTGGGCTGCGTCGTTTAAGGGCGACAGCGAGAAGGTCGTCGCAGCCCTCCAGGACCGGGCGCCGCGCATCCGGCGGGAGGGGATCCGCAGCTTCGCCAAGCTCAAGGCCAACGTGCCGGGATCGGCCGGGCCGTTGATCGCCTGCATGACCGATGCCAACCCGGGTGTCCGTCGCGAGGCGATGCTGCAGGCAGTGCGCTGGGCGCCGCCGCCGGCGGAGAGCCACGACTATGCGGAAGCTCTGATCGATGGACTGACCAATCCTGATCGCGAGATTCGGATGCTGGCTGCAGAGGCCCTGGCGGCACAAGCGCCGGCAGCGCTGGAGCGAACTCTGCCTTTCCTGGCCTTTCGCGGCGACACGTCGGCCGCAACCGTGGAGGCGCTTGTCCGCAGCGGGCGTCCTGACATGTTCAAGCGAGTGCGCGACCACCTCGAGCAGCTGTTGGGCGAGGGGCTGCACATGGCAAGGCTGTCGCCCAGGGTGGCGAGCCATGGGGAGAACGGTGCCGGCGACGACCGCTACCTGTTTTTGCGCATCACCGTCGAGGATTACGCGCTGCACGCCGCGGAGTCGGGGCTTGCTGCGATGCGGGCGCTGCACGGCAAGAGGGGCTTCGCGACGGTTGAGCGTGGTATTCGGTCGGCCGGTCCCGCGGCGAGGGTCGAGGGCCTGGAGACGCTGCTAAACTTCGGCCCGGCCTGGCTTGCCGGGCCGCTGGCGCAGCTGCTCGATCCCGAGGCTATCGACTCGGGGCCGGCGCGACCGCTGTCACCTCACGAGATCGAGGCGCTCGCGAACCATGGCGACAGGTGGGTCAAGGAGGCCGCGGCGGCGGTTTCGAACGGGCTCGACGAACGCATGAAGGAACTGATCGCGCTCAAGAGGGTGCCGCTGTTCAGCACGTTGACGCTGGAGCAGCTGGCCAGCATCGACCGCCTGATGGTCACGCGCACCTACACCAAGGGCGAGCCGATCTTCACCAAGGGCGACGTGGGGTCAGAGCTGTTCGTGGTGCTGGAGGGGGAGATCAGGATCCACCTCGACCACGAAGGGCGCGAGGTGACGCTCGCGCGCATCGGGCCGAGCATGGTGCTGGGGGAGATGGCGGTGTTCGACGAGCAGCCGCGCTCGGCGAGCGCGCAGGCGAGCACAGCCACCACAGTGAGGGTGCTGCGTCGGGACAAGCTGAGGGCGGTTGTCAACGAGCACCCCGAGGTGCTGCTGGAGTTCGTCAAGAACCTGAGCCAGCGGATCCGGGTGATGAACGA
>JBGQGI010000129.1:0-5551 GCA_041497375.1 Candidatus Dormibacteraceae bacterium
ACCCCAGTAGTTCCCCGCCGGGTCGCCGATGCCGGCAAACCGGGTATCCGATTGGATCGCCCGAATTCCTATGAGCGCATCGAGGATGACTTGCTTGTCATATTTGAAGTGGTCGCCATCCCTCAGCGCAGCGATCAATGAGTGCCGTCGGGCGTAGGAGTCCTCCAGGCCGACCCGCGACGACATCGCCGTATTGACATAGTCCGCTCCCAGAGCGCTGGCATCGGCGAGCCTTCGGTTTGAGGCCTCGGTCAGCGCCGCATAAGTCGAGCTGACGCTGAGGCTCGAGAGCACGACGAGGGGCCCCATCGTAAGGATGGCCAGAAATGCGAGGAGTGTTGACGCCCTGCGAGAGCCAAACCAGGCTGCGATCCTGCCAAACCTCGGAGAGAGGCCAGGACCGCGCGGGTCCGGTTTAAGCACCGAAACCACGGGAGGCGGCACGGACCGAGGGCGTGCACCGGCCGTGGCCGCCACGGCGCGCGAAATCTGCATTGCGGTCACAGCGGCAAGCCAGTAGACCTCAACTGCAGTCCCACCCGTATGGGTTTACGCGCGACCCCACTAAAAGTCGCCATGTCGAGGCATGGCCCTTCCACCATGGATATTAAGGGTGGAGGCAGGCGCGGCAGGTTCAAATTCCTTGACGCACGAGGGCAGCCGACCTACTCTCTGGAGGTCCAAAACAAAGCTTTCGAACTCTCAGCGGAGGAGGCGAGCCGGCTCTACGAGCTCGACCGCACCCACTGGCTGCACCCGCAGGGGGACCTCGGCGCACCTCCGGGCACGATTCCGCAGCTGATGTTCGCCAGCGGCAGCGGCGCCACTCTCACGGACGTCGAGGGCCGGGAGTACATCGACGGTATGGCCTCTTTGTGGAATGTGAACGTCGGTTACGGCCGCGCGGAGCTGGCTGACGCGGCGGCCACCCAGATGAAGTCGCTCGCTTTCAGCTCTGCGTACGGTGGATTCAGCACAAGGCCGGCCATCGAGCTGGCGGCGAAGCTGGCCGAGCTGGCGCCCGGCGACCTAGAGGTCACCTACTTCGCGTCGGGCGGGGCCGAGGCCAACGACACCGCATATAAGGTCGCGCGACTGTACTGGAAACTGCGCGGCGAGCCTGGGCGGGTGAACATCATCTCGAGGATTCGCGACTACCACGGCCTGACCTACGGCGCGACCAGCGCCACGGGACTCGCGAACTTCTGGAAGGGCTTCGAGCCGCTCGCCCCTGGCTTTCTCCATGCGCCCTCGCCCGACCCTTACCGGTACTCCGGCACGGGTTCCGCCGGCGAGGCATATGTCAAGGCGCTGGAGGAAGTCGTGCTGAAGGCCGGCGCCGACACCGTGGCGGCCGTCGTCGCCGAACCGGTGCAGGGTGCGGGAGGCGTGATCGTGCCGCCACCCGATTACTTCCCGCTGCTGCGCCAGGTGTGCAACAAGTACGGGCTGCTCCTCATCGCCGACGAGGTCATCACCGGCTTCGGCAGAACCGGCCGCTGGTTTGCCATGGAGCACTGGAACGTCCAGGCCGACCTCATGGTGTTCGCCAAAGGCGTGACCAGCGGTTACCTGCCGCTGTCAGGCGTGATGCTGACCCGTGACGTCCACGACACGTTGAAGAAGGTCAACGGGCCGTTCCAGCACGGGTTCACATACAGCGGCCACCCGACCGCGTGCGCTGTGGGTTTGCGAAATCTGCAGATCCTCGAGGACGAGCACCTGGTCGAACGAGCTGCCGAGAAGGGTGCCTATCTGTTGAAGCGGCTCCAGGACCTGCGCTCCCATGAGATGGTCGGAGACGTGCGCGGCCTCGGCCTGGTCGCCGCCATCGAGCTCGTTCGCGATCGAGCCACCAAGGAACTGTTCGAGGCGTCCGCCGGCGCGGCGCGCCGCGTTTGGCTGGCCGCGCTCCGGGATGGCGTGATCGTCAGGCCGCTGACGGGCGATGTGCTGGCGATGTCCCCGCCATTCGTCATCAGTAACGAGCAGATCGACAGGATGGTCTCAGTCCTCGACCGGGCCATCACGCGGGTGGAGACAGAGCTCAAGACCACCGTCTGAGTCAGCGCCGTGGCGCCGCTTTACAGCCTGGTCGTTTCTCCAGCAGGAATGAAGACCGAGAAGTGCTGGAAGCACGCCTCCTTCACCCGCTGGTTGAAGCAGTCGACGTTGTCGCGCATGAACGCCTCACCGGCGAGCAGAGCCTCGAAGCCGGCCGCGATCTCTTTGACCAGGACAGATGGTTCGTCAAACCGCAGGAAGTGGCAGACGAAAACGCGACGATAAGCGTCTGCCATCTTTGCCAGCCGGGCGGTCGATCGAGAAAACTTCTCGAGGTCGGAATCCTCCATCTGCGCGTAGATCGGTCCGGTGTTGATGGTGTCGCCGCCAAACAGCAGCCCGTTGGCCTCGTCGAACAAGCAGATGCAGTCCGGCGAGTGCCCGGGGGTGTGGAGCACCTGGAGCTTGCGGCCGCCGAGGTTGAGCACATCGCCCTCGTCGAGAAGACGGGTGGGAATCGATGGCACCACCTCATAACGGTCGGGATCGAAACCTTCGGGGAGCTCTCGGATCATCCGTTCGGCGGTCAGCATGTGGAAGTAGAGGTCGTCCGCCTCTCGGTAGGGTCCCCAGGCCTCGAGGAGACGCTTCGTGTAGGCCATGTAGCCCTCAGCAAGCTCGGGCGGAGACGGTTGTGACACCAGGTCAGCGCCAGCTCTGTGGATCGCGAACTCTTCGAAGAAGCGGTTTCCTCCGGTGTGGTCGAAGTGGTAGTGGGAGTTGACGACGAGGAGCTTGTGGGGCGTGATCTCCTCGGCGACCTTGCGGATGTTGGCGACGCCGAGGCCGGTGTCGAACAGCACAGCGCTCTTCGAACCTTCGATGAGCCAGGAGTTGACGTGGCCCGGCTCGGAGACCATGTAAACACCCGCCTCCATCTTGGCTACCTCGAACCAGGCGGTCCGAAACGGGCTGATGCTGTCCGAGTGCTCAGCCTGCGGGTGCGTCATGGCCGCAGGCAGTCTAATGCGGCTCGCGGGACCCGCGTTGCTGGCTCTCAGCCGGCAGCGACCTCTTCGATCAGGTCTGCGGCGCGGCGCGTGCCGGGTCGCGCCTGCAGGCGTGCGGACGCTGCCTGCATCCGGCGCCTTAACGATGTATCGACGAGCAGGCGGTCGATCGCCCCGACGAGCTCCTTCTCCTCGAACGAGTACGTGGGCAGATGCAACCCGTGCGATGTCTCATGGACGCGTTGGGCGTTGTCGTGCTGATCCCAGAAGATCGGCAGGACGATCATGGGCTTGCCGAAGTACATGCACTCGGTCGTGGTGTTGTTGCCGCCGTGCGTGATGACGAGGTCGACGTGAGGGAGTATCGACGTCTGCGGCAGGAACTCAGCACCGACCATGTTGCCGGCGAGCTCATACGCCTCGTGCTGCGGACCTTTGCTCACTACATAGCGATGCGGCGTGCGCGAGAGAACGTCAACGAGCCGTTCCATCAACGCGACGTCAGCGGAGCCGAGAGAACCGAGGCTGACGTAGATGAGCGGACCGGAATCGCCACCTGGCGGTTGCCATGGCGCGTCGGTGGAACGAACGCTGGTCTCGAGGTTGTGCCAGGTGGCAGGCAAAGCTTTGCTTCGCGGGTAGTCGAGCTCCGCGGGATACAGGTAGAGGTTGAGCCAGGGCGACTCGTCGATGAACTCGAGCGCGGGCAGCCTCGGCGCACCGTGCTCCACGAAGAACTCCGAGAAGTCCTCCTGCATCTGCCCAACCCGGCGCCTGTACTCCTCGCGAAATTCGGTCCAGCCGGATCGGTCGTCGATCGCGTAGCCCGAGAACACAGGCGGCAGGTCCGGATCCTTGAGCTCGAGCGGGTTGCAGGAGGCGATCCGCACCCAGGGCCTGCCGCTCGCGGCGATGGCCGGAAAGCCGACCACGTTGTCCTCGATGATCACGTCAGGCATCACCTCGTCGAAGATCTCTGTGAGGCGCGGGTCGACATAGCGAGCGCCGTCGACAAGGGCCTGCCAGGTGGGCGTGATGAAGCCCTCGAGCTGCTCCAGCGTCGATTGCCGAAAGACCGGTGCGGTGTCCCGGATGAAATCTTTCCAAAACTGACCTGGCACCTCTGGGGCGATTTGAGGGGGGACGTCCCCCCTCGAGGCGTCCGGACCGGCAGAGCCGGTTCCGGACGCACCCCCCTGCGGCGCGGGTCCGAGGCGCATCAGGCGCTCTTCGAATCCCTTGGCCTCGAGCGTTCCCTTGAACGACTCCTCGATCACAAAAACGACACGATGACCACGGCGCCGCAGCACATCGCCGATGCCGACGCAGTTGTTGGTCGGCCCGAAGGCGCCTTCAGGAAAGAAGACGAAGGTTTTCTCCGGTAGATCCCCGGTCATGTCTTAGCGCCGAGACCCAGGCCCACATCGAACGACTCATAGCCTGGCGCCACCAGCGGCCATGGCTTGTGTCTCTCCCATGCCTCAGCAAGATCGAGAAGCAAGCCGTCGCGGAATCGGGGCGCCATCACCTGCAGCCCGAACGGGACGCCGGTCGGGCCGATCCCTGCCGGCAACGAGATGGCCGGGAGGCCCGTGATGTTGGCCACCTCGGTGTTGTAAACGTTGCTGGGGAGCATGCCGCGCTTCTCTTCCATGGTCAGCCGGCCATCGGCCAGGAAACCGGTCGCCGCGACCGTCGGGGACAAGATGACCGCATCGGCGCCGAGGAGCTCGTCGAACTGCCTCACATATTCAAAGCGCCGCCGCCGCGCCGCCATGTACCCGTCGATCGAAAGCCCAAGTCCGTACTCCATGAAGCTCCGCGCCGACGGATGCATCCTGTCCAGGCCCGCCTGAACGAATGCGCGACCCAGCCGGTGAACGTGCTCCACTGCAGCCAACACCACCCATTCGTCCACCGGGCCGCCGTCCGGCCACAGCGATTCGGGCTCAACGCGCTCGATGCGGGTTCCAAACACCTGTGCCGCGGCCTCGAGCGCGGCTTCAAACATCGTGGCGACAGCATCGAGCAATGGCCCCTCGCCACTGAGCCTTGGTGACGCCAATATCTTCGAAGGGCGTCCGCCGGCAACCGGGTACGGAAACGGCAGCGCGGTGGGGTCTCCGGCCACGGGGCCGCCCTCGATCGAGAGCAGCGATCGCAGGTCGGCCACGGTGGTGGCAAAAGGCCCGTCGGTGGAGAAATCGATCCAGTCGGGGATCGGCCGGCGGCCGATCACGCCATTGGTGGGTTTGATCCCGACCAGGCCGCAGAACGCAGCGGGGATTCGTATCGATCCTCCACCGTCGGTGGCGGTCGCGATCGGCGCCATGCCCGCGGCAACCGCTGCGGCCGAACCTCCGCTCGAGCCCCCTGGCGACCAATCCAGCGCCCAAGGATTCCGGGTGGTGCCGAACAGCAGGTTGGATGTGAAGCCTTCGGAAGCAAACTCCGGCAGGTTCGTCTTGCCTACCACGATGCCGCCCGCGGCTCGCAGGCGGGACGGCACCAGGCCGTCAGCTTTGGCAGGCGGCGCG
>JBGQGI010000130.1:0-5528 GCA_041497375.1 Candidatus Dormibacteraceae bacterium
CGGGCCGGCCAGGGCCCACAGGGTCAGCAGCGCGATGATCGCCAGAAAGATCACGTAGCCGGTGCCCGTGATGATGTTGCGGCCCGGGACCGGCCAGCTCTTCCAGCCCATCCTCTTGGCGACCCTGGGACCGCCGATCGCATCGATGAACGGCCACAGGAGGAGCACGCCCACCACGAGCGGCGGGATGACCAACGACATGATCAGCTCCGGTCCGAGCTTCAGGAACTGGAAGAGGAATAGGAAGTACCAGTCGGGGCGAGGGACCGTGACTGCGCGCGGATCGGCCGGCGCCTCGAGCTGAAGGTTCTTCTGGACGTATGCGGCGAGCAGGCCCACCGTCACGAGCATCAGCACAGCGATGATCGGATACGGCCAGAAATGGTCGGGGAAGAACGGGTGGGTGTCTTCGTCGGGCATGTCGTCGGCCAGGTGGTGGCCTGCGGCACCCATGAGGATCGGGAAGAGGGCAAGTCCGACCAGGACCGGGTAGAGAATGTGGTCAGGCCCGATCGGCAGCCTCTTCCACTCCGGCTCGAGGACATGGCCCCCGTGCGACTCGACCTCGATGATCGGGATCACCGTCGCGGCGGTCGCCGCCCCTGGTCCTTCCTTGTGCAGGATCTCGTCGCTCATCACAGCGGCTCCGAAATACCGTGGGCGCGGATGAAACGGAAGTGGACGTACATCAGCAGGGTGATCAGCGCCGGCAGCAGGAACACGTGAACTGTGAAGAAGCGCTGGAGCGTGGGCGGGCCCACGACGGTTCCGCCCTGGAGGATCTCGCGGATGAACGCGCCAAGCGCTGCGGGCGGCGCGGAGCCGGCGATCTTGATGGTGACCTCGGTGGCGAAGTAAGCCTTGTTGTCCCAGGGGAGCAGGTACCCGCTCAGTGAGAAGACCAGGATGATCAGCAGCATGATGATGCCCACCATCCAGTTGAGCTCGCGAGGCGCTCGATACGAGCCGGTCCAGTACACCCTGGCCATGTGCAGCAGGACCATGATGATCAGGATGTTGGCGCCCCAGAAGTGGATGCCGCGGATCAGCCAACCGAGGTAGGCGGTGCTCTGGATGAACTTCACGCTGTCGTAGGCGGGGGAATTTCCAATCACACCGGCATCGGGGACGTAATAGAGGGAAAGCAGGATGCCTGTCAGCAGCTGCAGGACGATCAGGATAAAGACCATCCCGCCGAAGCAGTAATAGAAAGCGTTCGCGAAGTTGGGGACCCTCTGGTAGAGAGCCTCGTCAACCGACTTTGTGAACGGATAGCGCTCGTCCAGCCAATTCACCACCGCCAGCTGGATCTCGCGCGGGTGGGGGATCGCCATTTCTTTCTCTAGAAGCCCAGGATGATTCCGTCGACGCTGATTGTGCTCGGGTCCGTCGCCTGCTCCCACTTGAGGTGGGAGAGGGAATGGGCCGCGGGGCCGTGCAGGACGGTGCCGTCGAGGTGGAACCGCGACCCATGGCATGGACAGTCGAAGGTCTTGGCGTCCGTGTTGAGGGCGATCGAGCAGCCCAGGTGCGAGCAGTTGATCGCGAACACGTCGACCTTGCCCTGGTTCTTGACGACGTAGCCACTGAAAGCCAGCTCGCCAGGGCCGTTGTCGCCGCCGCCGTCGGCCATGATGAACGCCGAGTTGGGGCTGGTCGGGGCGTCGAACTTGATCGCGTCTCCGTCAGCGAGCTGGTCCAACGGCTTGCCGATCGAGACCGTCAAGGCCGTCTTCTTCTGCCCCTTGGGGGGCGCCGGCCAGAGGAAGACGAGGATGGGGGCCAGGCCGGTGACGACGGTTGCGGTCATGAGACTGGCCATCCACCAGCCGAGGAATGTTCGGCGGGTAAGTCGCGGCTGCGCCGTCGAATCTGCCATCCGGCCCGAATTCTAACGGGCCGGGTTGCCTAGCGTCCCGCTCCGGGGGATCGGCCGAAAGTCGCCGGATCGGCGCCCGATGTCAAGGCGCCGGCGAGCAACGGAGCGCGCATGTCGATAGACCTGTAAGCGAGTAGCGGAGCCGGCAACGCAGAGATCGGGCGCCTAGCCGGATGAACCCGCAGGGTGCCTCGGGCACCGCGCAGCGCTGCCCCTGGCATTTCGGTTGAGCCCCCGGAGTGGGACGCTTAGGTCGAGTGGGGTAGGCCGACGGCCTGCCGGACCTCCACCATCGTGTGCCGGGCCACGTCCCGCGCCTTCTCGCTGCCTTCATCGAGGATGCCCGCGACGATCTCCGGCGTGAGCGCGGCCCGCGCCTCCCGAAACGGCTTGAAGGTCTCGATCATCCGCTCGGCTAGGAGCTTCTTCTTTTCGCCGCAGCCGATCTGAGCCTTGCGGCACAGGTCCCAGTAGTGCTGCCAGTCGTCGAAGAAGAACTTGTAGAAGGCGCAAACGTTGCAGGTGCGCGGGTGGCCGGGCTGAGTCATGTACGTGCGCTTGACATCGGTGACCATGCTCTGCACCTGCTTCCGCAGCACCGCGGGGTCGTCGGTGACGCCGACGATGTTGCCCACCGTCTTCGACATTCGCTGCTTGCCATCGGTGCCGCGTATCAGCGGGGATTCGGTGAGGAGCGCCTTGGGCTCGGGAAACACGGGGGCATACGTGCGATTGAATTTCCGGACCACCTCGCGAACGAGCTCGAGGTGTGGGACCTGATCCTTGCCAACCGGAACCCCCTCGCCCTTGACGATGACGATGTCTGCGCCCTGGAGGACCGGGTAGGAGAGGAGGCCCAAGTTCACGTTGTCGGGATGCTTCTTGGCCATCTCTTTGAAGGTGGGCGTGCGCAGCACCCAGCTGAGCGGCGTGACCATCGACAGCAGCAGCGCCAGCTCAGCGACCTCCGGAACCTTCGACTGCTGGTAGATGACGCTGCGTTTGGGATCGAGCCCGACTGCGATGAGGTCGGCCGTGAGGTCGTAGACCTTGCTTTCGACCGTGTGGCCGTCCGGCTCCGTCGTCAGCGCGTGGAAGTCGGCCACAAAGTAGAAACACTCGTACTCGTTTTGCAGGTTGACCCAGTTTTGCGCGGCGCCCAGGTAGTTGCCCAGGTGGAACCTGCCCGTGGGCCGCATGCCGCTCAAAATCCTCATCCGATCCGCCATGTGACCCCGAACTCTAGCGGTACCATGCAGCCAGTTGCCAGAGCACGACGCCTCACCACCCGTCTCTCAAGCCACCACCGCCGGCCTTGGTTCACGGGCGCTCCGCAACACGGTCCTGATCCTCGGCGCGCGCGTCGTTTCGCGACTGATCGCCCTGGTGACAGTTTTGGCCACCGCCGCAAGTCTTCAGGCCTCGCGCTTCGGCGTCTTCAACACCGTGGTGACGGTGACCGCGCTGGTGGCGCCGGTATTCCTCGACCTCGGCTTCAACGTCCTGTATCAGCGCGAAGGGGCACGCCATCCGTCCGAGATCGAGCGCTACCTGCAGAACCTGTTGAGTGCGCGCCTGGTCCTCGCGGTTATCTCGCTGCCGGTGCTCGCGATAGCGCTGCATTTCCTGGGCCTCAGCAACCTGCTGATCCCCGGCTACGTCCTTATGGTGTTGACCTCCTACGCCAATCTGCTGCGCTACACGCTCTATGCGCTGCAGCGCCTCGGCTTCGAAGCCATTGCGATCGTTCTCGAAAGCTTGCTGCTCCTCGGGCTGACGCTGATCGGTGTGCTCAACCACATGGGAGTCACGTATTTCCTGTGGGCGTATGTCGCGATGTACGCATTCGATTGCGTCTTCTTTTCGGTGCTGCTCTACTCACTCAAAATCGCCCGTTTCCGGTGGCGCTTCGAAACGCCACTGCTCAAGCAGTGGTTCTGGATGGGCCTCCCCTTCGCGGTCACCTTTGTCCTGACGACTCTCTATTGGAAGCTGGACGTGCCGCTCCTTCAGTTCTTCAGGGGCAGCACAGAGGTCGGCTGGTATTCGCTGGCATACAAGCCCTTCGAGGCTGTCCTGTTCGTGCCGATCACCATGTTGGGCGTCGTGCTGCCCGCGCTGGCCTTGTATCAGCGGGCCTCCCCTGACCGCCTGAGGGCGGCAGTGGTCATGTTCTTCAAAGCGCTCCTGATGTTGGGCTTGCCTCTATCCATCGGGGTGGTGATCCTCGCCCGCCCGCTCGCGAGCCTCTTACCCAACTTTTACCCGCAGTCGATTCCAGCCCTGCAGATCCTGGCCCTCGCGTATGGGTTCGCCTTCGTCAACAACGCGTTCATCGGAGCGCTGACGGTACTCGACCGCCAGGCTTCCTACGCGAAGGCTGCCGGCGCCAGCCTGATCGTCAACCTCATCTTCAACCTCATCCTCATCCCGCCATTTGGCTACATCGCTGCGGCCTGGACGACGGTCGTGACGGAGATCGTCCTGGTCGGCGTAGGTTGGTGGTTGACTGCAAAACACCTTGGCAACCTGCATCTGCCGGCGGCCTCATGGCGTCCCATTCTTGCGGGCGCTGTGATGGGGGTGGTTTTGTATCCGCTGCGCGACGTGCACGGCGACGCCGTCCTTCTGGTGGTGTTGCTGGGGATTGCTGTGTACGCGGCGGCCGTCATCCTGGTGAGGGCGATGACTCGCGAGGAAATGGACTTTGTGCGGTCTGCGCTCCTGAGGCGGCCGACATGAAGCCCGTCTTCTTGAAACCTCGCGGCGCCACCGAGCCGGTGCCGTGGGAAGAGATCGCAGTCGACGCACCGGATATCGGTCCCCAGACGGCCCTGGACGAGGCCCAGTTTGTCGCCATCGACGTCGAGACCACGGGCAACGCGCCATTCCTGGTGCTCGAGCTTGGCGCCGAACGATTCAAGCTGTCAGGCCCGCTTGCATTTTTCGACACGCTGGTCGATTGCCGCGCGCCCATCAACCCCTACGCCAAAAAGCGGCATCACATCGACAGGGCGATGTTGATCGGCGCACCCGAATTCCGTGATGCACGCAGGGCATTCCTTCGTTTCGCCCACGGCGCCGTGCTGGTCGAGCACAGCCACGATGCCTTCGACAGCTGGCTGGTCGGCCGGGGATTGGAAAGCCCGCTGCAGCACCCGATCATCGACACGTCGGCGCTCGCGCGGCTGGTGCTGGAGCTGCCCAAAGGGCAGACGCCCGGCCTGGCCAGGCTGGTGGAGGCGCTTGAGCTCGACGTCACGCCGGCCCACGCCGCCCTGGACGATGCACGCGCAACCGCGATGGTTTTTCGCGCCCTGGTGGCACGAGCCCGCGAGACCTTTGGCTGGACGACGGTCGGCGAGATCCTGGCGGTGCTTCCGCGGCCGGTCGTCGACCGGACGGCGGCTAATCGAACAGGGTCATCTGCAGGTCGGGCTCAGGGTGCTCGAGGCCCGACAAACCAACCCCAATCAGTCGCACCGCCCGAGACTCGACGTGGGACTTCTGCAGCGCCGACTGCGCGGCGCGATAGATCGTCTCGACGTCGTCGGTCGGGCTCGTCCGGCTCACCTGGCGGCTCACCAGACGGAAGTCCGGCAGCTTGAGCTTCACGTAGATCGTCCGGGCGCGCACGCCCTCTGCGATC
>JBGQGI010000131.1:0-5451 GCA_041497375.1 Candidatus Dormibacteraceae bacterium
GAGAACCAGCGAGTGGGACTGCTGGCCGGCCCAGTAGCTGGCCTCTGTGGCCAGGTCGGCCACGTCCCTAAGGCGCGTCGAGAGCTTGCGCTGGCTCTCACGCCACAGCGCCGCCTCCTCGACGATGCGGGCCACCGCCCCGGCGTCGAACTGCTTGAGGCCCTTCTCGACCGCGCAGTGGCTTATGAACGCGGCATAAGCAGACACGCTCTGGTCCGTCCAGGCCACCTCGGGTGAGAAGTCCACCTTCACCTTGAAGAGCTCTCGAAACTGCTCATCCAGCCGGTGCAGGAGCTGGTAGAGGAGCGGAGAGCCGAGGAGCACGACCTTGGTGTGGAGCGGCACGGCCGCCGGGGAAAGGGACCCGGTGGGCAGGGCCGAGTACTGCTCGCCGAGGTTCTCGATCCGCAGCTCCCCGATGCTCAGAGCCCTCATGAGGGCTTCCCAGGCGAACGGGTTGCGCAGGACGTCGGCGGCCTCCAGGATGAGGAATCCCCCGTTGGCGCGGTGGAGCGCTCCACCTTTGATCTGCCTGAAGTCCGTGACCATGGTGCCGAACGTGGCGCGGTACTCGACCCTCCCCATGAGGTTGTAGTACGTGGGGTTCGTCTCCATCGCAACCGGAGCGCCGTCCAGGCCGGTGTTATCGACGATGAGGTTCACGCGATAGCGGTTGGTGTGGTCGGCGGCGAAGGCCGCCTCCAGGGACGAGGTCGGCTGTGGCCCGGCGGATTCGGGACCCGTCTGCCGGAAGTCAGGCAGGTGGTGCGGGATGTCCTCTCCGATGCGGTCGAGGTGCTCGATCACGCCCTTTTCCTGCGCGTACTTCTCGCGTAGGCCGTGCATCAGCGGCTCGATTGCGAATTGAGCGATCTCCTGGTCGAGGGCGGCGACCTGCTCGATGCCCTCCCTCTCCATCTGGTTCAGACGGCGGAAGGTGATCGCGATTTGCGTCTGCACCTCTGTGCCCCGCTTCTGCAAGTCCTCGCGCTCCGCGTCGGTCAGGTCCACCATGTACTTGGGCGTCATCGGCTTGCCCTCGCGGACGGGGACGGCGACGATTCCGTTCGGCGTGGCCTCGATCGCGAAGTCGCGCTTGCGTGCGAAATCGCCCAGCTCCTCGATCATCGGCTCGCGTCGTTGCGCCATCTTCGTGGCGAGCTCGCGCCGGCGTTCGCCGTAGCGCTCGGTCTCGAAAGCGTGGGTGATCTGTTGACGGGCCTGCTGGATGAAGCTCTCCATGTCGGCCGCGAGCTCTCGCCCGCGCCCGGCCGGCAACGTCAGGACCTTGGGCCTGTCCGCCTGGTCGAAGTTGTGCACGTGCACCCAATCGCCCGGCGTCGGCAGGTCCGCGGCGATCTCGCGCAGGTAGGTGCGCACGCTGGTTGCCCGCCCGGAACCGCTAAGCCCCGTCGCGAACAGGTTGTAGCCGGGACTGTCGATGCCGACTCCGAACCGCAACGCCTCCATGGCGCGCTCCTGGCCCAGGGTGCCTTTTAGAGGCGCGACTTCCTGGGTCGAGGCGAATGGAAGCGACGCTGGGTCCAGTCGGCGCCGAAGCCGTTCCGGCACGACACGAAGATCATCCACCAGTCAAAAGTAAGCCGCACCAGGGGCCGACTCTTGGGCCGAACGTCACCTGCTCTGCATGGCTTACGGCCCGGTTGTTCGGCCGGACGAGGACAACACGCTGATGCTCTCTCCGCGATGCGCCCGCCCGATCGCCTCGGCGAAGAGCGGGGCGACCGAAACGGTGCGCACGGTGCGCGGAAGCGGCCATGGATGCCCTTCCACGCTGTCCGTCACCAGCAGCTGCTCGATCGGGCTCGCTTCCAGGACTTCTCGCGCCTCGGTCGAGAACACTCCATGCGTGACCGCGGCCATAACCGAAACGGCCCCCTTCTCGACCAGCTTGCGCGCCGTTTGGACCAGCGTGTGCCCTGAGATCACGAAGTCGTCGACGATGAGCGCATTGCGACCGCGGACTTCGCCGATCACGTCCAACACCTCAGCTCTCTCCTGGTGGCCGGTGCGGCGCTTGTCTGCGATGGCGAGCGGCGCATCGAGCCGCGCCGCGTAATCCCGCGCTCGCTTCACAAAGCCGCTGTCGGGCGAAACGACCGTCAGGTCGGACGGCGCCCAACGCCTGATGACGTTGCACATGGCGCCGACCGCGCGCAGCTCATCCACGGGTCGCGTGAAGAAGCCCTGAACCTGAGGCGAATGAAGGTCGAGCATGATCACCGCGTCGGCGCCGGCGTTCTGGATCATGTCGGTGCAGACCCGGGCGCGAATCGAAGTTCGGGGTTGGTCGAGCTTGTCCCCTTTGGCGTAGTTGAAATAGGGGATTACCGCGGTGATGGACGCGGCGCTCGCCCGCTTGAGGGCATCCAGCCAGAACGTCAGCTCGATCAGTTGATCGTTGGCGGGGAAGAGGGTCGACTGCACGACGAAGACGTCACGGCCACGCACGTTCTCATCGATCCGAACGAAGATGCCGCCCTCCGAGAAGCGAAGCACCTCGGCGGCCCCCGGAGGGGACCCGAGTCGATCGCAGATGGCCCCGCCAAGGACCGCACTGGCCGTGCCGACGAATGTCAATGCATCTCCGCGATTCCCGGTCGTCACGACGCCCAATCTCCAGGCCCAGCCTGCTCCGGATCGACCCCGGCTTCACGTGCCGTTTGGACCTCACAACATCGGGCGACCAGCCCTGTACGGTTCGTGCGACGGCCGGTAGCCTGAAGTCGGTTCCGGGAGTTGATGGGCAAGGGCCGGGGCGAACACCCGAAAGGGAGGGATGCTTGAGCCTCAAACCCACGACTTACCCGGAACCAATGTTCATCCGCCATCACGCGTGGCCGGACGCCGTGGTGATCCGCTTTCGGGAACCCCTGGATCACTTGTACCTGACACCCTGACCGGCGCACCCGGGCGCCGGTCCCTTCATCCGAGGGCCGGACGGCACTGGCTGACGATGCCTGAGCGGTCAATGATCGGACCGAAGTGGAAGTGGCCGTTCACGATCGTACGCACAGCCTCACGAGCGACCTCCACGCCTATGTCGAGAACAAGGTGTCGGGGCTTGCCGATCATTTCGACTTGATCTCGGCGGCCGAGGTCGAGTTTGATCGCGACCTGAAGAAGAGGCGAGAGCCGCTGCACGTCGTCAAAGTCACGCTGCACCTCGTGGGCCATCGCCTGCCCGATCTGCGAGCGAGCGAAACCGGTCTCGATAAGCGCGCGACGTTTGACCGGGCGATCGAGAAGATCGACGGCGAGCTCACTCGGATGAAAGCGCGGGTCAAGGCGCATTGAAACCACCAGGAGTTGACCATGGCTAAGGTTGTCGTCTTCGATATCGAGGCTCGCGACGCCCTCAAGCGCGGTATGGATGTGCTCGCCGACGCCGTCCGCGTCACCCTGGGGCCCAAGGGACGCAACGTGGTGCTGGAACGGAAGTACGGACTTCCGCTGGTCATCAACGACGGCGTCACGATCGCCAAGGAGATCGACCTGAAGGACCCCGCGGAGAACGTTGGCGCGCAGCTGCTGCGCGAAGTTGCAACCAAGACCAACGACGTCGCGGGCGACGGCACCACGACGGCCACCCTTCTCGCTCAGGCCATGATCAACGAGGGTTTCCGCAACCTGGCCGCAGGCGCCGGCCCGATGCAGATGAAGATCGGCATCGAGAAGGCGGTGGAGGCGGTGGTTGCCGAGATCAAGAGGCTTTCGATCCCGGTCAAGGGACACGAGAACGTGGCCCAGGTCGCCGGCATCTCATCGGCCGATCCCGCCATCGGAAAGCTTATCGCGGAGGCGATGGACAAGGTGGGGCAGGACGGGGTGATCACAGTGGAGGACTCGCAGGGCCTTGCCACCGAGCTCGAAGTGGTGGAGGGCATGCAGTTCGATCGTGGCTACACGTCGGCTTACTTCATCACCAATGCGGACCGGATGGAGGCCGTGCTGGAGAACCCGTTCATCCTGATCACCGATCGCAAGATCTCCGCCATCGCGGACCTCCTGCCGGTGTTGGAGAAGGTCATCCAGCAGGGCAAACCGCTCCTGGTAGTTGCCGAGGATGTCGAAGGCGAGGCGCTGGCCGTCCTTGTGGTGAACAAGCTGCGCGGCACGTTCACCGCCGTCGCCGTCAAAGCCCCCGGCTTCGGAGACAGGCGCAAAGCCATGCTCGAGGACATGGCGATACTCACGGGCGGCACGGTCATCTCGGAGGAGCTCGGCCTGAAGCTCGACCAGACCAAGGTCGAGCAGCTCGGCAGCGCCCGCCGCGTAACCGTGGACAAGGACGACACCACCATCGTCGAGGGCGCAGGCAAGCACGAGGCCATCCAGGCACGGATCAAGGCCCTCAAGTCTCAGATCGAGGAGACGACGTCGGACTACGACAAGGAGAAGCTGCAGGAGCGTCTTGCGAAGCTTTCTGGAGGCGTCGCTTTGATCAAGGTCGGGGCTGCTACCGAGGTCGAGCAAAAGGAGAAGAAGCACCGCATAGAGGACGCGATCCTGGCCACGAAGGCGGCGGTCGAGGAGGGCATCGTCTCGGGCGGCGGCACGGTCCTGCTCAGAGCCCAACTGGTGCTGAAGGACGGCCTTGGCCTTACCGGCGACGAGCTCACAGGCGTACGAATCGTGGAGAAGGCGCTGGAGGAGCCGATCCGGCAGATCTGCGCGAACGGAGGCAAAGAGGGCTCACTGATTCTTCAGCGTGTCCGCGAGATGAAACCGGGCGGGGGTTACGACGCATTGAGAGACCGGTTCGTCGATATGTTCGAGGCCGGCATTGTCGACCCCGCGAAGGTGACGCGCTCGGCCCTGCAGAATGCGGCCTCGATCGCGGCGATGGTGCTCACGACAGAGGCGATCGTCACCGAGGTCCCGCAGAAGAGCGGCGAAGGCGCGCCGCAGATGCCCGAAATGTAAGCTCGTCCGGCCGTGGCAAGCTGAATGGCTGTGACAGGGCTCCTGACCGACCTCTACGAGCTGAACATGGCAGCCAGCTACTGGCGTCGTGGCATGAATGAGCCGGCGACGTTCAGTCTGTTCGCACGGCGGCTCCCCGACTCGCGCGGGTTCCTGGTTGCCGCGGGCGTCGAATCCTGCCTGGACTTCCTGGAGGAGCTCCGGTTCGACGACGAGGATCTGCGATATCTGCGTGAGACGCTCGGGTTCACGCCGCGAGACCTGGAGGCATTCCGCCGGTTCCGTTTCACCGGGGACGTATGGGCCGTTCCCGAAGGCCGGGTCGCGTTCGGCGGCGAACCACTTGTTGAGGTGACAGCCCCCCTGCCGGAGGCGCAGCTGATCGAGACCTTCCTGCTCAACCAGGTCACGTTCGAGACCACGATCGCCAGCAAGGCGGCGCGTTGCGTGATCGCGGCAGGCGGCCGCGACCTGGTCGATTTCGCATTCAGGCGCACCCAGGGC
>JBGQGI010000132.1:0-5417 GCA_041497375.1 Candidatus Dormibacteraceae bacterium
ACGACCTGATCCTCGAGCTTCTCGAACTTGGCAAGCTCGCGAATCAGGTTGGCGATGACCGGCACGTCGGCAGGCTCGGCGGCGCGGATGCGGAGCGTCAATCGGTGCTGCGCTTGCGCGCCACCCCTGCTCTTTGCTGTCGCAACGCTCGCGGCCGATCCCGGACGCGGAAGACCAGCCGCATCGCGCCCTGGGTCTCTGAGAAGCTTGCGATCTTGTTGTCGACCAGGCCGGCGGCAAGCCCGGCTGCGATCACATCGGTCTCGCGCAGGGCGCCGCGCCCTCCCTTTGTTCTGATCAACCAGATGGCGCCGTTGGGCTCGATCCAGCTCTTCAGCTCCTCGATTCGGCTCAAGTCCTCCGGCGTCTCGGCGCTGAAGAAAACCAGGTCGGCTGGTGCGGATGGCTTGCCCTCGACGATGTCCCGGGTGCGCGTGCCAAGGAGCGACACGAAGCTGTCGTCATCGACGTTCACGATGGCCACCTTGGCGCCGGGCTTGACGCCGAGCTTGTCGAGGAGAGGCCTGCTGCTCCCGACGTCAGGGCTCATTCACGCTCCCCCGGGTCGGGGCCGCCGCGCACCGCGCCAAAGGCGATGACTCCAACGAGCCAGCCGGCGTAAGCGCCTGCGATGGCCAGGATGATGACCGGAAGCGGGCTGGCGACACGGTTGAGCAGCGTGAGCCCAAGGCCGATGAACAACGCGAAAACGATGATGCCTGCGATCGCCCCCGCCAACGTTCCGGCGACCGTCCGCGGGCTCAGACCTCGACCACCTCGAGGTCGCCCACTGACCCGTCGACCGTTCCCGAATAGAGATGGTTGAAGATGAATCGCGTCTTCGGGTGTCGAGCTTTCAAGTCCTTCGCGGCCTCCCAGCTCATGTGACTGAAGACGTCACCGGGGCCCGTGGCCTCGACGATCGCCACATCGGCGCCATCGACCAGATTGTCGAGCGGCGCTGTCGGTTCGGTGTCGCCGGAGTAGGCAAGGATCTTGCCGTCGACCTGAATGCGGTAGCCGCTCGAGCCGCTGGTGCCGTGATCGAGCTTGATCGACTCGTACTTGTATCCCGCTGCGGTGCCAGATGCCTGCGCTTCCTGGTAAGTCACGTTGAACCGATCCTTCATGGCCAGCCCCCAGTCCTGGCCCCAGCTCACCTCCCACAGGGCCTCCATCCTCGCGGCGAGGCCCTCGGGGCCGACGAAGGTTATGGGCCGCGGGTCCACGAACACGCGATGGAGCACAAAAGGCGGGAGGCCGAGCGTGTGATCGCCGTGGAAGTGGGTCAGGAAAACAGCCTCGATGGCGCCGGGATCCACGCCACAGCGGTGCATGTGCGGTAGAAGCGGTGCCCCTCCGTCCAGCAGCAGGCGGCCGTCTACGACAACCGCACCGTTGTAGCGCTCCGGGGAGAATGCCGCGCCGGTCCCCAGAAAAGCTAGCCGCATTTGAGGTCGTTCGCCGCCTTCAGGCGACGGTGACCGACGGGTTCAAGTAGACGTCCTGGATCGCGTGCAGCAAATCGACGCCCTCCTTCATCGGCCGCTGAAATGACTTACGCCCGCTGATCAATCCCATGCCGCCGGCCCGCTTGTTGATGACCGCCGTGCGGACAGCTTCTCTGAGGTCGGAAGCCCCGTGGGACTCCCCACCCGAGTTGATCAGGCCCGCGCGGCCCATGTAGCAGTTCACCACCTGATAACGGCAGAGGTCGATCGGATGGTCGGTGGTGAGCTTGTCGTAGACGATGGGAGAAGTCTTTCCGAAGTTGATCACCTCGAAGCCACGGTTGGTGTCGGGCAGCTTCTGCTTGATGATGTCCGCCTGGATGGTGACGCCAAGGTGGTTGGCCTGCCCGGTCAGGTCTGCCGCCGTCTCGTAGTTGACGCCGTCCTTCTTAAAGGCGTTGTTGCGGACGTAGCACCACAGGATCGTCGCCATGCCCAGCTCATGGGCGCGAACGAAGGCGACCGCAATCTCCTGCAGCTGGCGATCCGATTCGGGGGAGCCAAAGTAGATGGTGGCTCCAAGTGCTACCGCACCCATCTCGTACGCCTCCTTGACGGTCCCGAAGAGGACCTGGTCGTACTTGTTGGGATAGGTCAGCAGCTCGTTGTGGTTGATCTTGCAGATGAACGGAATGCGGTGGGCGTACCGGCGCGCCACCGAGCCCAGGACGCCGAACGTCGACGCCACGGCGTTGCACCCGCCCTCGATCGCGAGCTCGACGATCCTCTCGCCGTCGAAGTAGATCGGGTTTGGGGCAAAGGAGGCCCCCGCCGTGTGCTCGATGCCCTGGTCGACGGGGAGGATCGACAGGTAGCCGGTACCGGACAGGCGGCCATGCTCGAAGAGCGACTGGAGGCTGCGGAGCACCCGGGTCGGCCGGTCGCTGTCCTTCCAGATGCGGTCGACGAAGTCTGGCCCGGGCAGGTGCAACTGCGCCTTGGGCACTGTCTCGCACTTGTGCTCGAGGAGGCTGCGGGCGTCCTCGCCCAGAATCTCCTCAAGCTTGCCGAAAGATCCCCGAGTGGCTGTAGCCATGCCTCTTACACCTTATTTAATTGGGCCCGCCGCAGGTTCGCGAGCCCGCAGGCGTCACTCTATAGTGGCACCTCATGACGGAGCGAGCTAGCGATCTGCTCAGCAAGCTCGCCGAGCGGCTCTCGGCCGACCCTGGCGAGAGCGGCCTCGTGGCCGCCGAATCGGTGCGTTCGCTCGCTCCGGAGATCCTGAAGTCCCAGAAAATCGGGTCGGTGGACGAGCTCGTCAAGACGTCTGGAAAGTTCCTCGAGCTGCTCTTCCGGTCCCTGAACGCCGACTCCCGCATTCCGTGGGTCGAGTACTACGCGATCGCCCGTGAGGCCTCCCGCCGCTACGCGGAAAAGGGGATCCCCCTGGAGGCCCTCATGGAGGGGCTTTTGGTCTTCCGCCACTCGGTGATCGCCCGGGTCACCGAGGAGGTGGCGGGTGACGAGGGCTCGGAAGAGGTCATCCGCCTTGCGCAAGGGCGTCTGGGCGAGGTCATCGAGCACATGAACTCGAGCTTCATCCGCGGCTACCTCGACTTCACCGAAGCCCGCCACATCGCGCGCCAGACGGAGCTGCACGGTCTGTACCACATCGCCAGCGCGCTCGGCCGGTCCCTCGATGTGGCCGAGATAGCGGAGGTGGGGCTGCGCGAGACCCTTCAGGTGCTGCGTCTGCAGGCGGGCGCCGTCTGGGTTCGAGAGGGCGCGAGGCTCAAGCTGGCCAAGACCCTTGGCATGCAGCCCGGTGAGGAGGAGGAGTTCACGGAGTCAGGTCGCTCACGCCTCGTCAAGGTGGTCGAGATCGCCTCGGGCCCCGCCGAGTCTCGTGTCGACCGGATCACGGGCGAGTGGAGCGCGATCCGGGCTGAGCTCAGGACCAAGGGCGTGCTGCTCGGCGCGATGACTGTCGCCACGCGGCTGCCCCGAACCTTCGAGTCCAGCGACCTTGAGTTTGTCGCGGCGGTGGCTGACCAGATCGCGGTCGCGCTCGATCGGGCGCGCCAGCACACGCGAGAGGCTCGCACCGATTACCTGACAGGGCTCGCCAACCGGCCGGAGTTCGAGCGCGCCATCGACCGTGCAGTCGCTGCCGCACAGCGCCACAAGCGACGCCTCACGCTGATGATGATCGACCTCGACAACCTCAAGGCGATCAACGACACGCAAGGCCATCACGTCGGTGACGAGGCCATCCGGGTGCTGGCACAGGAGCTCCAGCGAGCTGTGCGCGCGACCGACACATGTGGCCGCCTGGGTGGAGACGAGTTCGGGGTTGCCATGCCGGATGCCGACGAGCGCCATGCGAGCGACGTCGCGACCCGCGTGCGCCAATCCCTCGAAGAGCTCAACCGCGCGGGCAAGTCACCCGTGCCGGTCCAGTTCAGCATCGGGATTACGTCGTGGCGCTCCGGCATGGACTGGCAGGCGATGTACCAGGTCGCGGACAAGGCGTTGTACGTCGATAAGCGGCGCCGCCATGCGGGGCGCAGAGCGGTTGGCCAAGCCCAAGCCTGAACCGGCGGGAGTCGCGCCGGCTGGTCGCGTCCTCGGTCCGGAGTTCTTCGATCGGGACACGGTGGCCGTGGCGCGCGACCTGCTTGGGAAGGTCCTGGTGCGAGAGGTCGACGGCAAGCAGTTGTGGGGCAGGCTGGTCGAGGTCGAAGCCTATCTCGGGCCCGACGACCTGGCAGCGCACTCATCGGGCGGCCGGCGCAGCCCGCGCAACGAGGTGATGTACGGACCGCCCGGCCACGCGTACGTCTATTTCACGTACGGCATGCACAACTGCCTGAATTTCGTCACCCGCCAGGAAGGACTGCCGCAAGCGGTGCTGGTGCGTGCGCTCGAGCCGGGCCCGGGGGTCGGCCGGTGCGGCGGGCCAGGCCTGGTGAGCCGTGCGCTGGACATCGACCGAAGCCTGAATGGTGCGCCCCTAGTGCCTCCTTCGATCTACGTGCTCGACGACGACGCGCCCAGCCGCCGGTTGTACGCCACGCCGCGAATCGGTATCGGACAGCAGGGCGATTGGACCGACCGTCCTCTACGTTTCTGCTGGGACTCGCCTTACCTCTCGCGTCCCCTACCTAAAAAGACAAAGCCTGGCATCTAGGCCGGATTCACTCCGGCCGTCACCCAGCCTTGCCTTCCAAACATCGCCGGCGCGGCGGCTAACAGGAGGGGGTACCGCGGGGGAGGACCTGCGTCCTCACCCGCGCCTTTTCTGCTGGGACTCGCCCCACCTATCGAGGCCCGTGCCGAAGGCCTTGCGAGCGGGCTAAGGCCACCTGCCGGGCGAGGGGGCTTCACGTTTCAACTCTGCCCAGTCCGCGCGCACCGGCGCGAACACGTCGACAACACTGGCGCCCTCATGACCTGCTGTCGCCTCATGCGGGACGTTGCTCGGAATCGTGTACGTGTCACCCGCATGCAGCTCACGTTTCTCTGATCCGACCCGCATCGTGATCGATCCGCTGATCACGAAACCCAGCTGCTCGTTTTCGTGCTTGTGCTCGGGGACGCTGGCGTTCGGTTCGAGGTCGACCACCGCCAGTGTCATGCGTTCGCCGGTGACGGCGCGCGCCGTCACGCCATGCCGAAGTACATGAGGTTTGATCCCATGCAGCTCCAGGAATGTGCTCATTCGACGACCCGGTCGATGATCGTTGCGGTGCCGATGCCGCCGCCGCAGCACATGGTCTCGAGGCCGTAACGTAGGTCGCGGCGCTCGAGTTCGAACAGAAGGCGGTTCATCAGGATGGCGCCGGAAGCGCCGAGCGGGTGGCCGACCGCGATGGCGCCACCGGTGACGTTGGTCTTGTTGATGTCGGCGCCGGTCTCCTTCTCCCAGGCGAGCACCACAGAAGCGAACGCCTCGTTGACCTC
>JBGQGI010000133.1:0-5414 GCA_041497375.1 Candidatus Dormibacteraceae bacterium
ATCTCCTCGAGCGCGTGCCCTTCGGCGATGCGCTCGGGGCAGAAGACAACTTCGACGTCGAGGCCCGCGGCCCGCAGGCGCCGCTCCACTGTTTCGGTCGTGCCCGGGAAAACCGTCGAACGCAGGACCACGAGGCAGCCGTCCCGGAGGTGCGGCACCAGGTCGTCCAGCACTTTGTCGAACACGCGAACCGACGGATTCATGAACTCGTCGATTGGCGTGCCGATCACGAGGATCACCGTGTCGGTCTGGGACAGGAGTCCGGGGTCGGCCGACAGCACGAGCCTGCCGCTTGGGAGCAGCTTGCGAAGAAGCTCTTCTGCGCCGTTCTCGAGGAACGGCACGTTGCCCGCTCGAACCTGCTCGACCTTGGCCGCGTCGATGTCGTCAATGCCGACCCGGTAACCGCTGTCGGCAAGCGACAGCGCGAGTGGAAGGCCGACGTGGCCGCAACCGCCGACGACGACAACGTCAAGGTGGTCCATGGCCGCCAAATTATGATGGCTCGTTGGTGGCCCCATCCCAGCTTTGAGCAAACAATACAGAGGGGGTGCGCCGGGAGCCGGCTCCGCCGGGGCCGCCGCATCTGGGGGGGAGTCCCCCCCTGACAGAGGGGGTGCGCCGGGAGAGGTTCTCCTCGATATGCGGCCCCTCCAGGGTCCAAGCGCCGCCCGCGGGGTCGGAACTTACGCGGCCGGGCTACTCGGCGCCCTGGTCGCCGAGGGTTTTGACTCGAGGCTGACCCTGCTGCTCGACGCCGACCTGCCCGAGCCTCAGCTGCCTCCCGGCGGCTACCGGCTTGCCGGGTCGCGGCGCCGGTATCACGGCCAGCTCTCTGGTTATGAAGAGGCGGTCGCGCTCGGTGCTGACCTGCAGCGCCTCAAACCCGACGTCTATCACGCCATCGACTTGAGGCTTCCGGGCCGATCGCCCTGCCCGCTTGTCGTCACCCTCCACGACCTCATTCCATGGGCGTGGGGCGGGCCGCGGATGCGCGGGGAGAGGGTTCGTTTCTGGTTGGGCAAGCGCTTGCTGAAGCGAGCGGATGCTGTCCTGGCGGTCTCGCAGGCGACCGCGAACGATGCAGAGCGCTACGCATCGGTCGATCCCAAGCGAATCAAAGTCGTCTACGAGGCGGCCGATCCGGTCTTTCAACCGAGGCCGGGCGCCGCCGGTCGCGTCGCCGAGCGCTTTGGGGTCGAGGCCGGCTACCTGCTGTTTGTCGGCGCGCTTGATGCCAGGAAGGATCCCGCGGGCTTGCTCCGCGCCTGGTCGGTGGCGAACGCATCGATGCCGGGGCTGCAGCTGGTGCTTGCGGGGGTTCCCGGCCACCAGGCCCCGACGTCCATGCCCGGGGCAACGACCGTCGGCCGGGTCGACAACCTGGAGCTGGCTGACCTCTACACGGCGGCGGGTTGCCTTGTCTTCCCCAGCCGGTACGAGGGATTTGGCCTGCCCTGCCTCGAGGCGATGGCGTGCGGGTGTCCCGTTGCCGCGTACCGAAACTCGAGTTTGCCGGAGGTGGTCGATGCTGCCGGCGAGCTGGTGGGCGACGGAGACGCCGAGGCCCTGGGACGGGCCGCGGCAGGACTCTGCGCCAAGCCTGACCAGGCGCGGCGAGCCGGCTTCGAGCGCGCGCGAGCTTTCAGCTGGCGGAAGACCGCTCGCCAGACGATCGCGGCGTACGAGAGCGTGGTCAAGCGCACCTGAAGCGCTCCGCGAGGAGGCGCTTAGGTTCCGGACTGAGATAATCGGCCAGCTTTGTCCAGGGTCGCGGTCATCGGCGCGGGGTATGTCGGCCTGACCACCGCGGCATGCCTGGCGGATCTCGGCAACGATGTGATCGTCGTCGATATCAACGGCGTCAAGATCGAGCAGCTCAAGCGTCACCACGTCCCCTTTTACGAGCCAGGCTTGAGCGAGCTGGTCGAGCGGAACGCCAACGCGGGGCGCCTCACCTTCACCACGTCATATGACGAGGCAGTCCCTGGAGCGGAGTACGCAATCATCGCGGTGAGCACTCCGGAAGGCGAAGGTGGGGAGGCCGACCTCTCGTACGTCGAGGCCGCCGCGACCTCGATCGCCGACTGCATGGACGGCCCTCTCGTCGTGGTCAACAAGTCGACGGTGCCGCCGCTCACCGGCGACATGGTGTCGAGGGTTCTGCGCAAGCGCAATGGAAAGCACCGCGCCGAGGTCGTCTCGAACCCCGAATTTCTCCGCGAGGGTTCCGCCATCCAGGACTTCATGCACCCAGACCGTGTGGTGATCGGCAGCCACGATCCGGTGGCGGCGGCCAAGGTGTCCGAGCTCTACGCTCCCCTCGATGCGCGCATCCTGATCACGCCGAACATCTACACCGCGGAGATGGTCAAGTACGCATCGAACGCATTTCTTGCCGCGCGCATCTCTTTCATCAACGAGATCGCGAGGATCTGCGAACGCGTGGATGCGGACGCGAAGCTCGTGGCCGAAGGGATGGGCCTAGACAAACGAATCGGGCCCAGCTTCCTCGACGCCGGTATCGGTTACGGAGGCTCGTGCTTTGGCAAGGACGTGAAGGCGCTCGCCGCCCTGGCTGAGCGCTTCGACTACCACCCCGACCTCCTGAACGCGGTGATGGACATCAACCGAGACCAGAGGATGCTCGCCATCGACAAGCTGCGCGACTGCCTCGATACCCTCGAGGGCCGGATCGTAGGGCTCCTCGGCCTGGCGTTCAAACCGAACACCGATGACCTTCGCGACGCACCGAGCCTGGACATTGCGAGGGTGCTGATCGCGGCCGGAGCCGAGGTGCGTGCTTATGACCCCGCCGCGATGGAACGCGCGCGCGATGTCCTCCCGGAGGTCGAATATTCGGCCGATGCGTATGCGCTGGCGGATGGGGCCGACGGCCTGGTGCTCGTGACAGAGTGGAACGAGTTCCGCCATCTCGACCTCGCTCGGGTGAAGGCGTCTATGCGGAAGGCCGTCATGGTGGACGGACGCAACATCTACGACCCGGCCATGATGCGCGGCCTCGGGTTTACCTATAGAGGAATTGGCCGCGACTAAGAATAGGGCGGTGGTGTCGGGAGGAGCCGGGTTCATCGGCTCCCATCTATGCGAGGCCTTGCTGGACGCCGGTGTCAGCGTGCTGGCGCTCGACAACCTGCTGACCGGATCGCAGGACAACGTGCGCGGGCTGCTCTCGCGCCCTGATTTCGAATTCCGCAAAGCCAACGTCAACCACGAGGTGGTCGTCGACGGAGACGTGCGGTACGTGCTCCATTTCGCCTCGCCCGCCTCGCCTCCGCAATACGACGCCAACCCGATCCACACGCTCAAGGTGGGGACGCTGGGAACCATGAACATGCTCGGCCTGGCTCGCGCCAAGCGCGCGACCTTTCTGCTCGCCTCGACGTCCGAGGTTTACGGCGACCCGCTGGTCCATCCGCAGCCTGAGACCTACTGGGGAAACGTCAACCCGATCGGCCCGCGCGGCTGCTACGACGAGGCGAAGCGGTGCGCAGAAGCGTTCGCGATGGCCTATCACCGAGCCCATGGCGTGGACACGCGCATCGTGCGCATCTTCAACACGCATGGCCCTCGCATGCAGGTCCTGGACGGCCGCGCCGTGCCGAACTTCATGGCGCAAGCGATCAGGGGCGAGCCGCTCACGGTTTACGGCGACGGCTCGCAGACCCGAAGCCTCTGCTACGTCTCCGATCTCGTCCGTGGAGTCCTGGCGGCCCTCGAGCGCGCCGACGAGCTGCCCGTCAACCTCGGCAACCCCGAGGAGGTGACCGTGCTCCAGCTGGCCCAGACGATCGTCCGCCTCGCGGGCTCGAAAAGCACGATCGAGTTTCGAGAGCTGCCAGTCGACGATCCGAAGCAGCGCCGTCCCGACATCAGCCGCGCACGAAGCCTCCTCGGCTGGGAGCCCAGGGTAGCCCTCGAAGACGGCCTCGGCCGGACCCTGGAATACTTCCGGTCCGTCGTATGACCACGCCAGACCAGCTGAAGCAGTACGTCCGCGATGTTCCCGGCTACCCGCAGGCCGGGGTCATCTTTCGCGACATCACACCGCTGCTCGCGCGCAAGGAGCTGTTCCGAGAGGTCGTCGACCTGATGTCGATGAGCTGGAGCGACCAGCCACCGGACCTCGTAGCTGCCATCGAGGCGCGGGGGTTCATCCCCGGCGCCGCCATCGCCGTCAAGCTCAACGCCGGGTTCGTGCCGATCAGAAAGCCGGGAAAACTTCCCTGGAAGACGATCGGCGAGGGCTACCAGCTCGAGTATGGAACCGACCAGCTCGAGGTCCACTCGGACGCGGTCGAGCCCGGCCACAGGGTCCTGATAGTCGATGATGTACTGGCGACGGGCGGCACTGCGGCCGCCGCGGTCCGCCTGATAAGCAAGCTCGGCGGCATTGTCATTGGTGTGCAGGTATTGATCGAGCTCGAGGACCTGGGCGGGAGAAAGCGCCTGCCCGACGTGAAAGTGGTCAGCGAGATCGTCTATTAAGGAGAGGCAACGGACTTGAAAGTCAGCTCGAAAGGCAGCGACGTCAAAGACTTGAACCTGGCCGCGCAGGGACAGGACCTCATCGATTGGGCAGCGCGCGAGATGCCTGTCTTGACCCTTATCCGCGCGCGGTTCTCGAAAGAGCAGCCGTTGAAGGGACTGAAGCTGGCGGCGTGCCTGCACGTGACCAGCGAAACCGCGAACCTGATGCTCACGCTCAAGGCGGGTGGCGCCGACGTGGTGCTCTGCGCATCGAATCCGCTGTCCACCAACGATGCCGTCGCCGCCGCGCTCGCGTCGCAGCACATGATCAGCACGTACGCCATTCGTGGCGAGGACAACGACACCTACTACAGCCACATCGAGGCAGTCCTTGATCACCGCCCCGTAATGACCATGGACGACGGCGCCGACCTGGTGTCGGTGCTGCACAAGTCGCGCCAGCACCAGCTGGACGAGGTCATCGGCGGCACCGAGGAGACGACCACTGGCGTGGTCAGGCTTCGGGCCATGGCAGAGCGAGGCGTTCTGCGCTACCCGATCGTTGCCGTCAACGAAGCCGACACGAAGCACATGTTCGACAACCGCTACGGAACCGGCCAGTCGACCATCGACGGCATCATCCGCGCCACCAACGTGCTGCTGGCCGGGAAGACCTTTGTCATCGCCGGCTATGGGTGGGTCGGTCGTGGCCTGGCCTCCAGGGCAAAGGGCCATGGCGCCGACGTCGTCGTGACCGAGGTGGACTCGGTGAAGGCGCTCGAGGCGGCGATGGACGGGTTCAGGGTGATGACGATGGGGGAGGCCTCGCGCGAGGGCGACATCTTCGTCACCGTCACCGGCGACGTCAACGTTATCGACCGCCAACACTTCGAGGCGATGAAAGATGGCGCCATCCTCGCCAA
>JBGQGI010000134.1:0-5411 GCA_041497375.1 Candidatus Dormibacteraceae bacterium
GAGGGTGAATGGGCGAAGCTCACGGCCTCCGATTGGTTGGAGGCGTTCACAGCCCACCCGAGGATCGGGGAGAGAGGCGGCCGTGCCCCGGCTTCGTCCAATCGCGAGCAGACGGGAATCATGAGCGCGGGGGACGAGACGCTGGCCGTGCTGGCGGAGGGGAATCGCCTGTACGAGGAGCGGTTCGGCCACGTCTTCCTGATCTCGGCAGCCGGCCGCAGCGCCGAGGATGTCGTCGCGGCTTTGCGCCAGCGAATCGAAAACGATCCGGCCACCGAGCTCAATGTGGCCGCTGAGGAACAGCGAAAGATCACCCGTCTGCGCCTCAAGAGCATGCTGAGCTCGTGAGCGTTTCGACCCACGTGCTCGACACCGCACGCGGCCGCCCCGCGCAAGGTGTGCCGGTCACGCTCAGCCATCGCGGGACGGACAGGCGCTGGTCGGTCGTCGGTCGCGGCACCACCGATGCCGACGGCCGGGTCAGAGAGCTGGCGGAAGGCGGGCTCGCCGCCGGCGAGTACAGGCTGGAGTTCGATACCGCGCACTACTTCCAGGAGCACGGCGACACCGAGTTCTACCCAGAGGTATCGGTCGTGTTTGCGGTTTCCGACTCCAGGGGCCACCTACACATACCGCTTCTGCTCAGCCCCTTCGGCTACAGCACATATAAAGGAACGTGAGCCGATGACGATTCGGTTGGGCCCGAACCAGTACGGCAAAGCCGAGACGCACCTGGTTCGGGTGACGAAGGGCGGGCCTTTCGGCTCCGTCCACGAGATCAAGGACATCAACGTCAGCGTCGCGCTGGCCGGAGATTTTGCCGGCAGTCACCTCACCGGCGACAACAGCAACATCGTGCCCACCGACACGCAGAAGAACACGATCTACGCGTTTGCCAAGGAGGAGCCGATCGGCGAGATCGAGCAGTTCGCGCTGCGGCTTGCGCGCCATTTCGCGCACGACTTTCCCGCGGTGCAGAGGGCACGCGTATCGATCGAGGAGTACCCATGGCAGCGAATCGAGGTGGACGGGCAGCCCCACCCACACTCCTTCGTCCGTGCTGGAACCGAGACGCGCCTCGCCACCATCACCTGCGTCGGTGAGGATGAGTGGGTGGTCGCCGGCCTCAGCGACCTGGTGCTGCTGAAGTCGACAGGCTCCGAGTTCTTCGGCTACCCAAGAGACCAGTACACGACCCTCGCCGAGACCCACGACAGGGTGCTGGCGACAGCCGTCGTCGCGCGGTGGCGCTATGGGCGGCGGGACGTGGACTGGGCCCAAGCCTTCGCGGCCACGCGCAAGCAGCTCATCGAGACTTTCGCGTCCAAACACAGCCTCGCCCTGCAGCAGACGCTTTACGCGATGGGCGAAGCGGCGCTGACCGCGCGGCCGGAGATCGCGGAGATCCGCCTGTCGATGCCGAACAAGCATCACTATGTCGTGGATCTCTCGCCGTTCGGACTGGACAACCAGAACGAGGTGTTCTACGCCTCCGACCGGCCATACGGCCTGATCGAGGGAACTGTCATCCGGGACGGCGAATCCGCCGACCCGGCCTGGTGATGGAGTTTCTACAACCCTCGACCTGGTCTGAGGCGCTGCAGATGAAATCTGCGCACCCCGAGGCGATGCCCATCGCCGGGGGGACGGATGTGATGGTGGAGATCAATCTCGACCGCCACCGGCCTGAGGCGTTCATCGACCTGACCCGCATCCGCGAGCTCACCGAGTGGGGGATGGACGGAAGCTCGCTCCGGGTCGGCGCGGGCGTCACGTACACGCAGATCATCGGCGCGCTTGGCGACCGCTTGCCCGGCCTGGCGATGGCGTCCCGCACCGTCGGGTCGCCGCAGATCAGAAACCGCGGCACGGTGGGAGGAAACCTCGGCTCTGCCTCGCCGGCCGGCGACGCCCATCCGCCTCTGCTGGCCGCCGATGCCGTGGTCGAGCTGGCGTCGACGGCCGGGACGCGCCGGCTCGCGGCGCGCGGGTTCTTCACCGGCCCAAAACGGAACGCCATGAGAAAGGACGAGCTCATTGCGGCCTTCCTGGTGGCGCCCGCGAACGGACCTCAACAGTTCAGCAAAGTCGGCACGCGGAACGCGATGGTGATCGCCGTCTGCTCATTTGCCCTCTCGCTCGACCCCGCGCGCAAACACATCGGCACCGGCATCGGCTCCGCCGCGCCGACCCCGGTGATCGCGGCCGAGGCCGAGCGTTTCCTCGAGGGCGTGCTCGACGAAGGTGGACAGTGGGAGAAGCCCGTACCGGTGGGTGCCAGCGCGCTTGCCCGTTTCGGCGAGCTGGTCGCGGCGGCCGCGAAGCCCATCGATGACGTGCGGGGCACCGCGGCCTACCGGCGTCACGCTCTTGCGGTCATGGCGCAGCGATCCTTTGGCTGGGCCTGGGATGAGTACCGCGCGAAAGTCTCGGCGTGAAGATCGCCTGCACTGTCAACGGCCGCCCGCGCACAGTCGATGGTGTGTGGGAAGGAGAGAGCTTGCTCTCCGTTCTGCGCGACCGGATGCAGCTGCCGGGTTCGAAGAATGCCTGCGAGCAGGGCGAGTGTGGATCGTGCTCGATTTACATGGACGGAACGTTGGTCTGCGCCTGCCTCGTGCTCGGTGGTCAAGCGAACGGTCGAGAGGTCGTCACGGTCGAGGGCATCGGCGGCGCGGATCGACTGCATGCGGTGCAGCACGCGTTCGTCCAGGCAGGCGCCGTGCAGTGTGGTTTCTGTACGCCGGGCTTTGTGGTTGCGACGCACGACCTTCTGCGGCGCAAACCCAATCCGAGCGACGCCGAGATCCGCGAGGCGCTGGCAGGCAATGTCTGCCGCTGCACCGGCTACGCCAAGATCATCGACGCGGTGAACCTGGCCGCCCACTGGCTCAAATGAAGCCGCGATTGACGCCGCCCGGCCAGTTGCTCGGTCGCCGGGTCGGCGACAGCGCGAGTCGGCCTGACGCCGTGCCCAAGGTCCGAGGCGACTTCGTGTACTCCTCGGACCTGCAGGTGGAGGGCATGCTCTGGGGCGCGACGGTGCGCAGCCCGCATCCCTATGCGCGAATCGTGTCGATTGACACTGCCGAGGCGGTCGCCTCCCCGGGAGTGAAAGCAGTGCTGACGCATGAGGATGTGCCCGGCCGCAAGGTTTACGGCCTCGAGATCCCGGATCAACCGGTGCTCGCATTCGACGTCGTGCGTTATTGGGGCGAGGCGGTCGCGCTCGTGGCGGCCGACAGCCCCGAGGAAGCCCGCCGTGCGGCGCACAAAGTTCGAGTCGACTACCAGGTGCTCGTTCCCTTGACCGACCCCGAGCTGGCGCTCACGCCCGAGGCGTCTCACCTGCATGAAGGCGGCAACGTGACGCGCCAGGTCAGGATCAGGCGCGGGGACCAGGACGCGCGCGCGGATGTGGTCGTCACCGGGGAGTACGAGATCGGCATGCAGGACCAGGCCCCCCTCGGGCCCGAGTCCGGTCTTGCGATCCCCGACAGCGAGGGCGGTGTGGATCTCTATATCGCTACGCAATGGCTCCACATCGATCGCGACCAGCTCGCAGACAGCCTCGCATTGCCGCCTGAAAAGGTCCGACTCACGCTGGCGGGCGTTGGCGGCGCGTTCGGCGCGCGCGAAGACCTCTCGATGCAAGCGCACGCATGCCTGCTCGCCCTGCGGACGGGGCGGCCCGTGAAGATCGCCTACTCACGTCCGGAATCCTTTGTCGGCCACGTGCACCGACACCCCGGCCGCCTTCGCTACGAGCATGGCGCGACGCGCGACGGCAAGCTCGTCTATGTCAAAGCGCGAATCCTCCTCGATGGCGGCGCGTATGCCTCGAGCTCGACAGCGGTGATCGCCAACGCTTGCTGCTTCGCCGTCGGTCCGTACGAATGTCCGAATGCCACCATCGACGGCTGGGTTGTCTACACGAACAATCCGCCATGCGGAGCAATGCGCGGCTTCGGCTCGGTGCAGAACTGCTACGCGCACGAGGCGCAGATGGACAAGCTCGCGGCCGCACTGGGCATGGACCCGATCGAGGTTCGCATCAGCAATGCGATGAAGACAGGCAGCTCGATGGTGACAGGACAGGTGGTCGAGGGTCCGGTGCCCGTAGCGGAGCTGCTGCGCCGGGTGCGCGATGTTCCGCTGCCGCCGGCAACGACGGGGGCCCCCGTCGATTTGACGCAGATGCCAGGGGGCGTCTCGAACACGACCCATGGGGAGGCTGTAAAGCGCGGCGTCGGCTTCGCGGTGGGCTTCAAGAACATCGGCTACTCGGAGGGCTTCAACGATTACTCGACTGCGCGGGTGAGGCTGTCGGTGGTCGGCGGCCGGCCGCGGGTCGAGGTGCATACGGCGAGCGCTGAGGTGGGCCAGGGATTGGTGACAGTGCAGGCGCAGATTGCCGGCACTGAGCTGGGCGTCAACGATGTGGTGGTGCTCGACGCCGACACCGCCGTGGGTTCGGCGGGGTCATCGTCAGCGTCCCGCCAGACCTACATCACAGGAGGCGCGGTCAAGGCCGCGTGCGAGGCGGTGCGCGAGCGTGTCTTCACGCTCGCCCAATCCGAGCTTGGAGGCCGGTCCGCTGAAGCCGCTCACGGTCTTCGCCTGGAAAACGACGCAATCGTTTCGGCCGATGGAGCTGTCGTGGTCCACCTGGCCACCCTGCTGGGAGAAGAGGTGATCGAGGAGACACGCGAGTTCCGCCCGCGGCCGACAGCGCGCCTGGATCCCGAAACGGGCCAGGCCAACGCCCACCTCCAGTACGCCTTCGCCGCGCATCGCGCCGTCGTCGACGTCGACACCGAGCTTGGGCTCGTCAAGGTGGTCGAGCTGGCGACGGCACAGGACGTCGGCAAGGCGATCAACCCGCAGGCGGTAGAGGGCCAGCTCGAAGGAGGCGCGGCCCAGGGGCTCGGCCTTGCCGTCATGGAGGAGATCCAGGTCAGGGACGGGGTCATCCGCAACGCCTCGTTCACCGACTATCTGCTGCCAACCATCCTCGACATGCCGCCTGTGCGCATGCAGATCCTGGAGCTCGGGGACCCACACTCGCCTTACGGGCTCAAAGGTGTTGGCGAGCCCCCGACCATCTCATCAGGGCCGGCGATCATCGCCGCCATCCGCGCAGCGACGGGCCTGCCGCTCTCGCGTGCGCCAGTACGTCCCCACGACATAGTCGACACCGGCGGCAGGGGGGTCCGCCCGGAGCTGGCTCCGCCAGGCCGGCCGGCTCAAGGGGGGACGTCCCCCCTTCAAAGTTGACCACACTGGCCCTCCGCGCCGGGCTGCTCGTCACCGGCGCGGCCGAGCTCGAGGGCGGCTGGCTGCTGGCGCGAGACGGTGTGATCGTGGAGATCGGATCCGGCCCGCTGCCGGCTGCCGACCAGAAGATCGAC
>JBGQGI010000135.1:0-5409 GCA_041497375.1 Candidatus Dormibacteraceae bacterium
CGGAAAAGCTCTTCACCTCGCTCCCGAGCTGGGTCATCATCGCGGCGACCGCGCTGGAGTCGATCCCCCCCGACAGGAACACGCCCAGCGGCACGTCGCTGATCAGCTCTTTCCGAACTGACTCAAGCAACACCGTACGCAGCTCCTCACATCGCGCATCGAGGCCGCGACCATCCGCGACGCCGGCACCCTCAGCCAGCTTCGGCGCCCAATACCTCCGTAGCTCTGAAGTCCCGTCGGCCACCTTCCATGTGAGCGTGTGGGCCGGCGGCAGCTTGCTGATGCCGAGGACCATCGACCGCGGCGACGGCACGTACTCCAGCGCCAGGTACTGGTCCAGAGCGACAGGGTCGATCCCCCGGCGCAAAACCGGATCAACCAACAGCGCTTTCAGCTCTGAGGCGAAAACCAGCCGCGACCCGTCGACCGCGTAGTGCAGCGGCTTGATGCCGATCCGGTCGCGCGCGAGGATCACCACGCCACGCCGGCGGTCCTGCAGGGCGAATGCAAACATCCCATTCAACTTTCCGAGCATGGCCTCGCCCCACTCCTCATAGCCGTGGACCAAAACCTCGGTGTCGGACCGCGAAGCAAACACATGGCCCGCCGCTAGGAGCTCCTCACGCAGCTCGAGGTGGTTGTAGATCTCTCCGTTCTGCACCACCCAGATCTGCGAGTCCTCGTTGTGGATCGGCTGGTGCCCGCCTTCGAGGTCGATGATCGAAAGGCGCCGCATCCCCAGCGTCACGCCTTCGAGATGAACGCTCCCCTCATCGTCCGGCCCGCGGTGCGCCAGCGCCGTGCACATGCGCCCGACCAACGCACGCCCCTCAATCGGATCGCCCCCGGCCACCCCGCAAATCCCGCACACCTAGTGGCCGGCGGCGGTCACTTCCGCAATCGAGCCCGGACGGATGGCCTCCCGTGCGGTGCGGTTTTACGCAACGCCGCCTTGTGCGCCGGCGCCGGCGCCATCTCGATCACCTCGCGCACCACGTAGGTCGTCTTTCCCTGCGACTCGTGGTACGTACGGATCGAGAGCTCCGCCAGCAGCCCCATCAGGATGAACTGCACCCCCACGATCCCGAGAAACACCGCGAGCAACAACAGCGGATTGTTATGCGCGAAGGGATAAGGCGGCAGCAGCTTCTGGATGATCACGATCGCGGCAAATACGATCGCAAGCGCCCACAACCCGAACGCGGCGAAGCCGAAGAAGTAGATCGGCTTGGTCGAGTAGCTGCCCAGCAGCTTGACCGTCATCAGGTCGAGCAGTACGCGTGAGGTCCGTGACAGCGAGTACTTGGACTGCCCGAAAGCACGCGCGCGGTGGTTGACGGGCAGCTCGACGATCCGCGCCCCCACCCACGACGCGTAAACGGGGATGAACCGGTGCATCTCCCCGTACAACTTGACGTCCCGGATCACCTCGCGGCGATACGCCTTGAGCGTGCAGCCAAAATCGTGAAGCGGCACCCCGGTGACGCGAGCGATCATCCAGTTGGCGATGCGAGAAGGCAGCACGCGCGAGGCCTCATCCTGCCGGTCCTTGCGCCACCCGCTCACGACGTCGTACCCCGCATCCATGCTCTGGAGGAGCCGCGGAATGTCATGCGGATCGTTCTGCATATCGCCGTCCATGAACACCAGGATCTCCCCATGCGAGTTGTCGATCCCGGCCTGCACCGCCGCGGTCTGCCCGAAGTTGCGGCGAAAGCTGACAACGCGAACATGCGGATCGTTGAGCGTCAGCTGGGCCAGCTGCTCCGTGCTGCCGTCGCGGCTCCCGTCGTCGACGTAGACCACCTCGTACGTGACATCCATCGAGTCGAGCACGCCGATGAGCTCCTCGTGCAAGGGCGCGATGCTCTCCGCCTCGTTGTACACGAGCACCACCACCGACAACCGGGGCGGCGCATTGATCGCGGGCTTGAGGCGGGTCGCCATGGCCCGATTGTAGGCCGCACCCCCACGCGCCCAACCCGCCCGCAACCATCGCTTAAGCTCCCTCGAAGATGGGCTTCGACACGATCAGGATTCACGGCGGCAGCGAACGCGCAAGCGCGCGAACGCTGTCGTGGATCGCCCCCGCGCTGACCCTCGTGGCCGCCGCGACCGCCTTCGCCTGGACCCTCCACGCCGACCTTCAGCGCCTTTACGGCATGACCAGCTCGGCCTGGGATCTCGCCTACGACCAGCAGGTCATCTGGAACGTGTCGAGCGGCCAGGGCTTCTACAGCAGCTTCGCCCGCGCCAACTTCCTGGGCATCCACTTCGAGCTCATCTTCGTCGTGCTCGCGGCAGTCGAGAAACTCTGGGCGAGCCCCGTCGTCCTTCTCGTGTTCTCCTCCGCCGGCCTCGCGGCCACCGCGCCCGCCGCCTACCTCTTTCTGAGGGCGATCCTCCCGCCAGACCGCGCCGAATCAACGTGGCTCGCCGTCGCCATGGCGCTGCCCATCCCCTTCTGGGCCTCCATCCAGGAGGCGGCCCGGGACTTCTTCCACCCCGAGAACATGGCCCTCGCGTTCGCCCTCCTCGCGGCCTGGGCCGGCATTCGCGGCCACCGAGCCGCCATGTGGGTTCTGTGCGTGCTCGTCCTCACGTGCAAGGAGGACCAGGTCTACACGGTGGGAGTGATCGGCCTGCTGATGGCAGCGTATGGCGCGCCCGAGATCAAGAAGCACTGGCGTTTCATCGTCTACCTCGCTGGCGCGTGGTTTCTAGTCGGCACCGGGATCGTCCAGCAACACCTGCGAAACGGCGGCTACACGGACTTCGTCTATTACGGATGGCTGGTGCTCCACCCCTCGTTCGCCGCGCTCCTCGCCGCGCTCCTCAACCCCCAAGCCCTGCTGGTGGTGGCGGCAATCATCGCGAGCATGGGCGGGCTGCCGTTGCTCGCTCCACGCTGGCTTCTCCTGGCGATCCCGCCATACCTCGCTGATGTTCTGAGCAGCCACAACCCGCAGAACGTCCTCAACCTCCACTACGCACTGCTGCTGCTGTTCCCATTGATCGTCGCCGGAGGTGCCGGAGCGCGGAATCTCGTCGAGCGGCGCACATTCAGGCCGGCCTACGCCGCAGCAATACTGGTACCCGCCCTCCTGATCGCGTGGGGAACCGGCCGCCTGCCGCCCGCCCTCAACGCCAATCCCGCGCTGTATTCGCGTCCCGACACGCTGGCCGGGCTGCGGACAGCCACGGCGATGATCCCCGCGAACGCCCCGGTCTCCGCGGACGACGGCCTCGCCGTGTGGCTCGCCAACCGCCACACGATCAACGACTTCCCCGACAAGCTCGACGACAGCTGTTACGTGGTCCTCGACCACCAGCCGTTCCTCAGCGGCCCGACCATCCCGGCCCAGCGCCTGGCGGCGATAGACCAGCTGGCGAGCAGCGGCAGGCGCGTGCTGTTCGACGACGGCAGATTCCAGGTCTGGAGTCCGGTCGGGGCCTGACAGAGCCCTACCTAGACCTGACTCCGTACCCTTAAGGGTCACCATGGCAGTCGCCACCTCGGTCCACGAGCGTCTCGATCGGCTGTTCAGGCAGCGGATTGTGATCTTCGACGGCTCGATGGGGGTCATGCTCCAGAAGCGCGGCCTCTCGGATGCAGAGTTCCGCGGCGAGCGGTTCAAAGACCACCCCAAGCCGTTGCGCAACAACAGCGACATCCTTTGCCTCTCGCAGCCCGAGATGGTGACCAAGGTCCACCTCGACTACCTCGAGGCGGGCGCCGACATCATCACCACCAACACCTTCACCGCGACCGCCGTCTCCCAGGCCGACTACGGCCTGTCGGACCTCGCCTACGAGATGAACTACCAGGGCGCCAAGCTCGCGCGCAAGGCCGCGGACCAGTACGACAACCGCTTCGTCGCCGGCTCCCTGGGGCCGACCAACGTCACCCTCTCCCTATCGCCCAAGGTGGACGACCCTTCTTACCGCGACGTCACCTTCGACGAGCTGCGGCGTGGCTACGCGGAAGCCGCGACCGCGCTCAAGGAGGGCGGCGCCGACCTGCTGCTCATCGAGACCATCTTCGACACCCTCAACGGCAAGGCCGCGATCGCTGCGGTCAAGGAGGTCGCGCCGGAGCTGCCGCTCTTCGTCTCGGTCACCATCGTCGACCGCAGCGGCCGCAACCTGTCGGGCCAGACAGTCGAGGCTTTCTGGACGTCCGTCGAGCACGCGCAACCTTTCGCCGCGGGCGTCAACTGCTCGCTCGGCGCCACCGAGATGCGCCCATACATCGCGGACCTGTCACGGGTCGCGCCGGTCTATGTGATCTGCTACCCGAACGCCGGGTTGCCCAACGCCTTCGGCGGCTACGACGAGGAACCACCCATGACCAGCAAGCTCCTGAAGGAGTTCGCGGAAAGCGGGTTCCTGAACGCCGCGGGCGGCTGCTGCGGCACGGGCCCAGAGCACATCAGGCAGATCCGCGAGGCGTTGGAGGGCATTCCGCCGCGACACGTACCCAAGCGCGCGGCGCGCACGAGGTTCAGCGGCCTCGAGCCGTTCGAGATCGGCCCCGACACCAACTTCGTGCTGGTCGGCGAGCGCACCAACGTCACGGGCTCGGCCCGGTTCCGTCGCCTCATCGAGTCGGGCGACTTCACCGGCGCCGTGGCCGTCGCTCTGGACCAGGTGAGAGGTGGCGCCAACCTGATCGACGTCAACATGGACGCCGACCTCCTCGACTCGGAGGAGGCGATGACCCGGTTCCTCAATCTCATCGCCACGGAGCCGGAAATCGCGCGAGTGCCGATCATGGTCGACAGCTCCAAGTGGACGGTCCTCGAGGCGGGCCTGAAATGCGTCCAGGGCAAGGGCGTCTGCAACTCGATCAGCCTCAAGGGCGGCGAGGCGGCGTTCCTCGAGCAAGCGCGCAAAGTGAGGGCGTACGGGGCCGCGGCGGTGGTGATGGCCTTCGACGAGGTCGGCCAGGCCGACACGCTCGAGCGCAAGGTCGAGATCTCCAGCCGCGCTTACAAGCTGCTCACCGAGAAGGCGGGGTTCCACCCCGAGGACATCATCTTCGACCCCAACATCCTGCCGATCGCGACGGGCATCGAAGAGCACGCGGGCTACGCCAAAGCGTTCATCGACGCGACGCGCGAGATAAAGAAGCGATTCCCCGGTGTGCGCGTTTCCGGCGGGGTATCGAACCTCTCCTTTTCTTTCCGGGGCAACGACCGCGTGAGGGAGGCGATCCACTCGGCCTTCCTTTATCACGCGATCAAGGCCGGCCTCGACATGGGCATCGTCAACGCAGGCCAGCTCGCCGTCTACGAGGACATCCCGAAAGACCTGCTCGAGCTGGTCGAGGACATCATATTTGACCGCCGGCCCGACGCCACTGAGCGCCTCGTCGAGTTCGCCAAGAACGTCTCCGGCGCAGGCGCC
>JBGQGI010000136.1:0-5369 GCA_041497375.1 Candidatus Dormibacteraceae bacterium
CTCCAAAATGAGCGCGGTGACGAACAGGCGCAAGGTCGCGTTGCTCACGCGCGAGTATCCGCCCGAGGTCTACGGGGGCGCGGGCACCCACGTCGAGTATCTCGCCCGCGAGCTCCGCCGCCTGGCCGAGGTCTCCGTCCATTGCTGGGGCAAGCCAAGGGACGAGCCCGGCGTGACCAGCCACGAGCCCTGGACCGCTCTATCTGAGCCGAAGCCCGAGGCGGCTGCGCTTCAGGCGATGTCGATCAACCTGTCCATGGGAGCGGCCGTCAAGGGCGTTGACCTGGTGCACAGCCATACGTGGTACGCGAACCTCGGGGGCCATCTCGCGAAGCTCATGTGGTCCATTCCGCACGTCGTGACGATTCATAGCCTGGAGCCGCTGAGGCCATGGAAGGCCGAGCAGCTGGGCGGCGGCTACGCCCTGTCGATGTTCTGTGAGAAGACCGCGATCGAAGCCGCGGACGCCGTCATTGCCGTCTCACATGGGGTGCGCGCCGATGTGCTTACCTGCTACCCGCAAGTCAATCCCGAACGCGTCCACGTAATCCACAACGGAATCGACCCCGAGATCTACCGGCCACAGCGGTTGGACGAAGTACTCGTCCGCTTTGGGGTGGACCCGAGCCGGCCGTACGCGTTCTTCAATGGTCGGATGACGCGGCAGAAAGGCTTGCAGCTGCTTTTGGCCGCGGCTCTGAAGATGGATCCGCGTCACCAGCTGGTCATCGTCGCCAGCAGTCCGGACACGCCTGAGATCGCTGCTGAGGTGGGCACCCTTGCAGAGCGGGTCCGCTCCGAGCGAGGCAACCTGGTCTGGATCGACCACTACATCCCACTGCAAGATCTGATTCACCTGCACTCCGGCGCTTCCGTGTTCATATGCCCGTCGATCTACGAGCCGTTCGGCCTCGTGAACCTCGAGGCGATGGCGTGCGAGACGGCTGTGGTCGCGTCGCGCGTCGGCGGGATCCCGGAAATCGTAGTTGAGGGTGAGACCGGCTACCTCGTGGACTACGACCCCAATGGGGTCGAGTCGTTCACGAGCGCGTTGGCCGCCCGCGTTGATGAGCTGCTGAGCCACCCGGATCTCGCGGCGAAGATGGGCAAAGCCGGCCGCGAGCGCGTATTGCAGCACTTTGGGTGGCCGGCCATCGCCGCCAAGACCGTGGAGCTTTATGAGTCCGTAATGTGATCAAGGGATGAGAAAGGTCTATCGCGGGCAAGAGATCGAGGTCAGCTTCGATCTCGACCTCTGCATTCACGTCGCCGAGTGCCTTCGTGGGCATCCGCGCGTCTTCGACCTCAACCGCCGGCCATGGGTACTGCCTGACGCAGCCACGGCTGATGAGGTGGCCGACGTTGTGCAGCTGTGTCCGAGCGGGGCTTTGCTCTACCGGCGTCTCGATGGTGGGCCGCAAGAGCAGTACGAAGGCCCGACCACGGTCACGCCGGTACGCAACGGACCGCTGCTGGTGACCGGCAAGATCGAGGTCAAGCGTGAGGACGGCTCCGTCGAGATCCTGCCTCGCGCCACCCTGTGTCGCTGCGGCGAGTCACAGCACAAGCCTTTCTGCGACAACCAGCACATCAAGGTCGGCTTTCGCGCGCCAGGCGTTCCTTTCCGGCTCCACCTGAGCCCGGTCAGGCCTCGACTCGACCAGCCGATCAGCAAGGCTGACGATCCACGCGGAAAGTAGAATCCGGCCCTGAATGCCACCTGACGCGTCCCTGGACGACCAGCTCAGAAAGGTTCCGTCGCCGGTGCGCCGGATCGTGAAAGCCGCCATCACGACTGTCAAGGAAGCCGCCCCCAAGGCCGACGAGATCGTTTATCGAAGCCAGGCTCCGCGCTCGAAGAGCGCGATGTGGAAGCTAGTCCGCTATGCCGTCGACGGCGCGAACGTGGTTGGGGTCGGCACTTTCACCGACCACTCGACCGTCTTCTTTTATCGCGGCCGCGAGCTGGACGACGCAAGCGGTCTGCTGCGCGGCAGCGGCAAGGACTCCAGATTCCTCACCTTGAGCTCTCCAGCCGACGCCGAGCGGCCTGCGGTCAAGCGGCTGGTTAGGCAGGCCTTCAAGATCGCGCGCACCGGCTCTTAGGAGCGGCGTCAGCCTCCGGCGATCGCCCCCACGATCAAGTAGGGCTCTCGCCCAGCCGTGACTGGCTCGGGCAGCGGGGCATCAAGCGACTCGTCGGAGAGATCCTCCTCGCAGGCGTAAAACCTCAACATTGGCCGCCGTTTCTTCGTGCGGGCATCGCGCACGGTCCCACGCAGCATCGGGTACTCCGCCTCGAGCGCATCGAGAACCGTGCGCTGCGTGATCGGGCCGTCGACCTGGAGCTGCACCTCCCGCCCGACGCCGGCGAGCGTGCGCAGGTTTGCCGGCAGCTCGACGCGGATCAAGCCAGCGTCTGCACCTGCACCGAGAGCACGGCAGGCAGGTCCCTCGCGATCGCCGTCCAGCTGTCACCGCTGTCGGCCGACGCGTACAACTGACCACCTGTGGTTCCGAAGTACACGCCGCACGATTCGGCCGAGTCCACAGCCATGGCGTCCCTCAGCACGTTGACATAGCAATCCTTCTGAGGCAGGCCTTTCGTGAGGGGCTCCCACTCGTTGCCGCCGGTGCGGCTGCGATAGACGCGCAGCTTGCCGTCAGGCACGAAATGGTCCGAATCGCTGGTGATCGGCACGACATAGATCGTTTCCGGCTCGTGCGCGTGGACGTCGATGGCGAAACCAAAATCGGTGGGCAGGTTGCCACTGACCTCATGCCACGAATCCCCGGCATCGTCGCTGCGCATCACATCCCAGTGCTTCTGCATGAACAGCACATTCGGGCGGCTCGGGTGCATCGCCAGGTGGTGGACGCAATGACCGATCTCCGCATCGGGGTCCGGAATGTATGACGACCTCAAACCATGGTTGATCGGACGCCAGGTCTCACCCCTGTCGTCGCTGCGAAACGAGCCGGCGGACGAGATGGCGGTGATGATCCGGTCTGGGTTGGTCGGATCCAGGATTATCGTGTGCAGGCACAGACCGCCCGCGCCCGGCGCCCAGGAAGGGGCGGTTTTGTGAGTGCGGAGACCTGGCAGCTCCTCCCACGAGGTACCGCCGTTGGTCGACTTGAACAGGGCTGCATCCTCGACTCCCGCGTAGACGGTTTCAGGGTCGGTGAGCGATGGCTCGAGGTGCCAGACGCGCAAGAAGTCCCAGGGATGATCGGTGTTGTCGTACCACTTGTGAGTGCCTGGGGTCCCTTCGTAGTGGAACTCGTTGCCTACCGGCTGCCAGGTGGCGCCACCGTCGTCCGACCGCTGGATCACCTGCCCGAACCAGCCGCGCGATGTCGAGGCGTAGAGCCTGTTCGGTTCTGCGGGAGAGGCGTTGACGTGATAGACGTCCCAGCCGGCGAAGTGCGGACCTTCGATCTTCCAATCTTTTCGCCGTTCGTCGGAAGTCAGGACAAAAGCGCCTTTGTGAGTTCCCACCAGCAGACGTACTGTCGTCATCCCCGCCCTCCAATCGCCTCAGGTATCGCGGCCGGTGGCGAGATGACCACCGCCCTTCACCTTCATTGTGAACGATGCGGGCTCGTGCCCGAATGGCGCCTTCTATGCTTCCGATGTGGCCGTAGCAACATCGCGCTTGACGCTCCTTCAAGAGGCGCGGCTGGCTCAGGTCTTGACCGTTGGCTGGATGGTGATCGAGGCCGCTGTTGCGATCGTCGCCGGCATTGTCGCCCGTTCCGTTGCGCTCACCGCATTCGGCGTCGACAGCGGGGTTGAGCTGTTTTCATCGGCGGTGGTGCTGCATCGCTTGTTGCAGAGGTCCGAGTCCGAAGAACGGGGCTCGCTATCTGGAGGCGAGCGCCGTGCCAGCCGCCTGGTCGGCTATGCCCTGTATGGACTGATCGCTTACATCGTGCTTTCCGCTATCGTTTCGCTGGCTCTACGGATTGAGCCGCAGCCGTCGCCAGTCGGAATCGTCCTCACCGTCGCATCCCTTGGGATCATGGCGGCGCTATGGCGCTGGCGTCTGGCACTGGCCGGTCGCCTGGGGAGCCCAGCCCTTCGTGGCGACGCGGCGTGCAGCATGGTCTGTCTCTACATGGCGGCAGTCGCATTGGCGGGCCTGGTCATGAATCAGCTGTTTGGACTGTGGTGGGCCGATCCGCTGGCGGCCATTGCGTTGGTGTGGTGGATCAGAGGCGAAGCCCGAGAGGCGGTTGAGGCAGGCCGGACTTAGGTCCGCACCTCTGTGCTTTTCGGTAATGATTTGGGCTTGCTGTTCGCAGACGCAGGCGCCCTGTCTCGATTGAATGCGCCGAGCCCCAGGATCACCAGCCAGCCAAAGTCCCAGAGGAGCTGAGGCAGCGGGTTTCCCAGGCTGATCGCCTGCATCGTCGCCACGCCGGCCAGAAGCCAGATGCGATGCCACAGCGGCGGTCCTGTTCTCAGGATCAGCCACGCGGCGAGGATCAGCTCTGCGTAGTCGTACTGATGAAGGTGAAAGGCGAAAACGAGGGATCCGAGGAGGCCAAGCGCGAACACAACGTTCAAGTCGGCTCGCCTGCGCCACGCGATAACGAGCGCCGCTATCCCCTGAGCTGCTTCAAAGACGTAGGTCAGCAGACCGGTGCCGAAGACGTACGCGAGTGTGTAATGGGCCTGCCCGGTGTCGGTCTGTCCGTACTCGAGCGTGTGAAGCCAGTTGTTGATACCCGAGGGTCCAAGCGCGAGTACGCTGGCGATAGCGAGCAGGCTGCAGACGCCGGCCCAGCTCAGGAAGGGCCGGTAGCGACCGCTGATCGCCAGCGCGAGCGGCACCAGGATCACCGTGTGCGGCTTGAGCGCGGTGGCCAGCGCGAGAGCGGCTCCGGCGGCGAGCGGCCTGTCTTTCGAGCAGAGCCACCATGTGGTCGCCAGCAATCCCACCATGACGAGCGTCGGCTGGCCGAAGTAGAAGGCGTCAAGCACCGGCCACAACGCGAGTGCCGCCAGCAGGAGCGCAGCTTTTCTCAGCCCTGCGTACGGCGCGGCGATGTACCAGGCCCAAACCAGGGCGGCAAGCGACACCGCACACCAGACGGCATACGCCACCGGCAGCGGCAGGGCGGTGAGGGGAGCGATCAGCCATGCGAAGACCGGCGGGTTGATGAAGGGCAAAGCCGGATTGATGTAATTCTGACCGGCCGGGAACGACGAGGAGAGTGCGCGCAAGGTCTCCAGGTCGTAGATCCTCGCCCACCCGTAACGCAGACCCGCCTCGGCGGCGACGTAGAAGATCCTGAAGTCGGGGTGGATCGGTTGCCTGGCGAAGAGGATGACCCACGTGGCCACGTCATACAGGGCAGCC
>JBGQGI010000137.1:0-5349 GCA_041497375.1 Candidatus Dormibacteraceae bacterium
CAAGCACGGAGTCCCTCCGGTCTAGTCGCCCTGAGACACGGCGCAGCCGGCTGCTAGCATGCGAGTCCTCATGAAGGCAGAGGCGGGTTTGGCCCTCGCCCTCCTGGCGACCTGGCTTGTCAGCGCCTGCGGATCGCCGACCGCTTCGCCTGCTGCCTCAAGCCCATCGCCCAGCACGGCGGGCACCCCGGTGCCGAGCGCGGCCCCATCGAATCCAGGGTGCGACCTTGCTCCCGCCGCCCTCGTCAAAGCGCAGCTCGGCCTGGCGGTCAATGACCCCAACGTGACCACCACCTCGCAGGTGACCACGTGCACATACGCGGTAGGAAGCAACCCATTCGGCGTGCTCATTCGATTCCAGGTCCGGCAGGACCAGGGCAGTTTCGCGGCCGGAAGGGCGGGTTTCCCGGCCACCGTGGACATCAGCGGGCTCGGCGACGAAGCCTACTCATCGGTCGCCAATAACTACTCGACCCTCGTCGCACTCAAAGGCTCTACCGGGATATTGATCACGTCGCGGGCAACTGTGGCGGCGGAACGCAGCCTCATGGTCATCCTGCTGGCCAAGGTCTAGGCGTTACCCCGCGCGGTGGAATGGCACCGCGTAATGGATGACGACGACATAGAAGGTGACGCTTGCGGTGATCACCGCGATGTGGAACAGCTCGTGGTAGCCGAACACGCGCGGCCATAGGCGCGGCTTCTTGAACGCATAGGCCGCGGCTCCCAGCGAGTACTGCAGGCCGCCAAGCGCCATGAGGACCACGGCTACCCAGCCGAGTGCGGCTGTAAGGGGGACGAGCGCGATCACCGCCAGCCATCCCATCGCCAGGTAGAGCGCGGCCAGCAGGCGTCGAGGAATGCGCAGAAAAGGCGCCGCTCCGGCCACTCCCGCTGCAGCGCACATCCAGATCGCCACCAGAACGACCGTGCGCCACCACCCGTCGAGGACGTTGAAGGCGAGCGGCGTGTAGGTCGCCGCAATGAAAACGAAGATCATCGCGTGGTCGGCCCTGCGGAGCCAATCCTTGACCTTTGGCGGCCAGTTGACGATGTGATACGTGCCGCTGATCCCGAACAACAGGATCAGTCCGGTGCCGTAAACGATCATCGACACGAGCTTCGCCGGGTCGTTTCGGGTGACCACGATCAGGGCGATCAGGCCGGCGACCGACACCAGCGCCGCCAGCCCGTGCGACCAGCCCCGGAGGAGTGGTTTGAGCGCCGTGGAGTCAGACGGCTTCATCATTGACACAATGCATCATACTGCGTCACAAAATCTTCGATGCGGCCATGCCGATGGCAAGCGCGACAACCCCCCATGAGAACGCCTGGAGCGCCTGCTCCAACGGGCGCAACAACGTCGCCTCGTCGAGGGCGACCGCCGACCCGTCGGTCAAGATCACGGTGCCCGACACGGATCTGCTGCGACGGCGCAAGAGGCGGGCCGGGGTGCTCAGAGTGCGCTGGCCGAACGAGAGTGCAAATGCCGCGATGGCGGCGCCGACCGCGCCAAACGAGAGACGGCCGGTCTGCGCGAAGTACGCCGTGAGCACAGGGAACGCTCCCCACGACAGTGCGAACCAGAAGTCGCCATGCAGCTTGCCGCCGAGCAGCTCGAGGTTATAGGCGAAAACGAACAGCACACCGAGGGCGATGAAGGGCAGCAGTCCAGGACCCAACCGCGTCACGCCGGCGACGCCGAGCGCGACCGCGCCAACCAGCCCGATGGCCGCAGCTGCCACCAGCGCCGCAGCCGGAATCTCGGTGCCCAGCGGACGGCCTTTGAGCTCGTCGAGCGCATGCGCTGAGATACCGACCGCGAGGAAGAAAGCCAGGAGCGTGGCGATCAGGCGGACCCCATCCAACTTCGGCGCAAGGCTCGCGCCGATGACGACATAGGAAAGATGCCAGGCGGTGTAGGGGGGATGGAGCACCGCCCACACGTCTCGGCGCCAGCCGCCGGAACGCGCGGCGTAGTAGGCGGGGGCGATGGTCTCAGGCATGAGGCCTGGCCTCGGCAGCCTTGCGACCCCACATCACCACACCGCCCCCGACGCTCATCGCTCTGAAATGCACGCCGGCGATGCCGGCAGCCTCCCATCCCTCAACGATCCGCGTCAGCGGCCAGGACCTGTAGAACGAAGAGATGTTGGGCCCCAGGAATCGACCCACCCGCCACCACTCGGGCCCGCCGAGCACCAGGCCGGCGGGCGCCAGCACGGTCCGCGTGTAGAACCACCAGGCCGCGCGCCAAGGTGCGGCCGGTGGCACGTAGAAGTCCAGACTCGCAAGCATGCCGCCAGGTCGGAGCACACGCGTGAGCTCTTTCAGCGTGGCTGCGGGATCTTCCACGTATCGCAATAGATAGGTGAAGGACACTGCGTCGAACGAAGCATCCGGGAATGGAAGGTCTTCAGCTCGCGCGGCCTGCAGTCTCACGCGTTGGTCGAGGCCCGCTGCGCTAACCCGCTCACGGCCTCGCGCGAGCATCGATTCGGTGAGATCGACGCCTGTCACGTCGCCGCCTGTGCGATTGGCGAGCGCGATGGCGACCCCGGCGGTCCCGGTCGCCACGTCGAGAATCGCCTTCGGCTTGGAGGCCGCGATTTGCGTGACCAGCTCGTTGCGCCACCTCCCGTTCTGACCGAACGAGAGGATCTCGGCCAGCAGGTCGTAGCGCCTGGGGAGGCCGGTGAAAAGGTCAGCCGCAAACGCATTCTCAGCGCTTGCTGCCGAGGGTCCAGTGCTCAAGTCCATCTCAGGATGCAGAACATCTTTCCCGGCGGCAACATTCGACCTCAGCGTAGGCGAACAAAGTGCATTAAGGTCGGGCCTGTGTTGGCCACTCTTGATGACCGCCGGCCTTCGAAGAGCGGATGAGCGATACCGACCGCTTCCAGGCATGGCAGCGAGACACGCTTGCGGATCGCGCGGACGGTGCCGAGATGCTTTCCGTTGGCCCGTTCAGGGCAGTCCTGTCCGCAGCGGGTGAGTCCACCCAAAGCGGTTGGGTCACCATCATCGATGGCACTGCCGCCGAAGGCGACACGCTGAAGGCCTTGACCAAGCTGCGCTCGACCTTCAAACGGCACAAGGTCCCGCTCGAGATCGAATACAACGAGACCCTTTTCCCGAAGGTCGGCGAGTGGCTGGAAGGCGCCGGGCTCAAGTTGGTCGAGCGAAACTCCCTCATGTCGTGCAGGCCGGAAGGCTTCAAGCCCTTCCCCACGCCTGAAGAGTTGCACTTGACACAGCTGTCATCCGCCGCGGCAGCGGCTGAGCTCGAGGCGTTTCAGACCATCCGGTGGACCGACGGTGGCGAGATCGATCGCCCACCGCCGGCGATCGAACGATTGCGGGCCGATATTGCCCGTCCCAACAGTGTCTTCCTGCTCGCCTGGCTGGATTGGGAGCCCGTGGGCACTGGCGTCTCCCACTCGCTGAAAGGCGCGGCCGAGATAGTCGGTGTGGTCACGCGACAGGACCGCCGGCGCCGCGGAGTCGCGGCGGCAATCACTTCGGAGCTCGTGCGGCGGCATTTCGCGAACGGCGGGGACTTCGCCTTTCTCGATGCCGCCAACGACGATGCTGCGAGGGTGTACGAACGGCTCGGATTCGCGCGGTTCGGCGCCAACCTGGTGTACCGATGAGACGACCATCTCGGCGGGGGCTCGCGTTGATCTACCTAGGATGGCGATTCCGATCATGCGACTGAAGGAAGAACCGGAGCACGGCCGGGAATCCGGCGCAAGCAAGCTGCCTCCGATCGTCCTCAAGGAGGTCTATGAGCAGCGCTTCAGCCATAAGGACCAGGCCGGCAAGGAGGAGATCTGGCGCGAGCTCGGCCGATTCCTGCAGCGTTACATCAAGGCGGACGCGCGGGTCGTGGACATCGCCTGCGACCTCGGCTACTTCATCCGCAACGTACGCGCCGCGGAACGCTGGGCGACCGACATACGCGACGTGAGCTCCTCACTGCCAAAGGACGTGCGCTTCGTGCCCGCCAGCGGCCTCGACCTCGCCGAGGTGCTTCCGAATAACTACTTCGACATCGCTTTCTTCAGCAACTATCTCGAGCACCTGCCGTCGACCGAAGCCGTGCTTCAGCAATTGCGAGTGACTCACTCGATCCTCAAACCGGGCGGCAGCGTTGTGATCTTGCAGCCCAACATCCGCCTCATCGGCGGCGCTTACTGGGACTTCATCGACCACCAGACCGCGCTCACGGAAAAAAGCCTGGCCGAGGCCGCGGTCATGGCCGGGTTCAAGACCAAAGAGGTGATTGCGCGTTTCCTGCCCTACACGACGAAGAGCCGCATTCCCCAGCACCCGCTGCTGGTTCGCGCCTACCTCAACTTCCCTCCCGCCTGGCTGTTCCTCGGCAAGCAAACGCTGTACGTGGGAGAGAAGCCCTAGACGGTCAGGCGGTCTTTGGTTCCTCGAAGGTCAGCAGCTCTCCCGATTGCGCCGAGTAATACACCGTCAGCTCGGCGACGTGATGGGCGAGCGCCTCGAACAGCTCACGGCTGATGGTGAACTCGTGGTCTCGAACCTCGAGGTGGTACGTGTACTGCCCTGGATAGCTGTACGAGCTCGGCAACGGGCGCGCCAGCGCGTTGGTCGTGAGCTTTTCGGTGTGAATCTTGATCGGGCCCGTAGCCGATCTGGCGCGTCCGACGGTGACATCAACCATCTCGGCGAAAGCGCCAATCGCGCAACCGATTCCCATCAACAGGCACATCAGAAAGAACAGGGTCGCAACGATTCCCAGGATCCAATCCTCCTGGAAGGCCTCGAGCAGATTCGGTCCGATCGCGATGCTTACCACAAGGCCGATGAAAGCGAGAAACGTGGTGGCGAGCACTCCACGAAACACCATCAGCCGCTGCCGCAAGGTCATCCGCCCGGCGCGGTTGGCCTCTAGGTCAGCGGCTGAAAACCTAGCCGCCTGGAGTATGTCGGCGGCCGGATGGTCAGCGGCGTGGCTCACGCTGCCATCAAATCACGAAGCTAGAATCGCCGGACGTGTTCACGCCGGAAGGACGGGAGCGGCTGCGTGAGGAGCTCGTCGCGGTAGCGAAGGCTGACGAGCGCATCAGCGGCGTCGCCATCACCGGGTCCGCGGCGCGGGGCGCGGTTGATCGGTGGTCGGACATCGACCTCGCATTTGGCATCGCCGATCCTGCAAGGCTCCGGGAGGTGCTTGGCGATTGGACCGACCGGATGCACCGCGAGCGTGGAGCCGTCCATCACTTCGATGTGACGCGTGGGTCCTGGGTCTATCGCGTGTTCCTGCTGAAGAGCACCTTGCGGGTCGACCTCGCGTTCGCGCCGGCCGCCGACTTC
>JBGQGI010000138.1:0-5337 GCA_041497375.1 Candidatus Dormibacteraceae bacterium
GAGCGCGACACCCAGCACTGGCCGCGGGTACCGGCCGTCGCCCAACTCATAGGCGCGAACGAGCAGGTAGAAGCCCAGCGGGTAAAGGGTGGCGACGGCCATGCCGGCGGCTCGCAGGGACGGCCTCGACCAGAGTTGCGCCGGCCACCCGCGCCAGGGAAACAGGCCCGAGGCCATCAGGGCGGCCGCCGCGAGCAGCGAGAAGACGGGAACGGTCAGGGCGGAAACCGGGACCGCGGCGTAGACGGCGGTGCCGCCCACCACCTGCAGGATGCCCCCTGCCCAGCTCAGCGCCAGCCACGCTGCCAGCAAGGCGCCCCACGGAGGACGCGGAGCGCGGATGTCCTCGATGTCCAGTTGGATCACGGCCAGCGTCGCGGCGGTGCCGCCGGCCAGGGCGGTGAGCAGCACGCCGCCCGCTTCGACGGCCAGCACGGCCGCCGCGACTCCGAGTGCAGCGACCGTGCCCTCCTGCCAGGTGCGCGGTTGGAGGGTGAGGAGAATCGCGGAGGGCAGCAGGATGATGAGGCCGAAGGCAAACGCGACGCCGTCGAGCCGCATATCGAAGCCGGCTCCGAAGCCGAGCGGCCCGAGGGCCAGCTCCTGTGTGGAACGGATTGGCACCCACAGGATGAAGAGGACGAGCAGCGCGCCCCACGCACCGGCGCCGACGATCGCCCGCCCCGGCTTCAAGTCGGCGAGCCCCAGGGCCGCCGTCAGTCCACCGGCGACCAGGGGAAGAGCGACTGGCGCCAGGAGCGCGAGCGGCGGCATGGGCTAGCTCACGTGCTCAATCGGTCGATTGCGGCGCGGATCTCTGCCGCGCGTTCCTCCAGCTTTCTCACTATGTCGAACGGCGCGTTGGCGCGAAACTCGGGGTTGGCCAGCTGCGCCTCCGTCTTTTCGAGATCGGAGGTGAGGCGCTTCAGCTGCGCCTTGTTCCGGCTGTCGCCCGCGGCGACGGGAAAGCTGACCCGGCCGGGGCGGGTGCCGAGCGGAATACCGGCGTCCAACGCGTCCGGTGACAGCTCGGTCCAGGACAGCCGCGCCGCCAACGCGGCGACTGTCCGATCGGTCGATGCATCCAGGAAGAGCATGCCACCGCGAGGCGGCGCACCCGCTGCCTGGCGATGTCCGCGCAACTCTTCGACGATCGCCATCACCTGTCCGAAAGTCTCCTCTGCTTCGGGGTCGGCCGACTGGAGGTCGGGCCACGCGGCGCGCATGAGAAAGTCGCGGCGCCCGGGCAGCCGCGACCAGAGCTCCTCGGTCACAAAAGGCATGGTCGGGTGGAGCAAACGCAACACGTGGTCGAGGCACGAAAGAGCGACGCCCTGTGCGACCACGTCGCCCGAACGCAAGCGCTCCTTGACCGCCTCGAGATACCAGTCGCAGAACTCGTTCCACGCGAAGGCATAGGCGGCGGCCATCGAATCCTGGAACTTGAAGCCCTCGATGCCTGCGGTCACAGCTGCGCTCGTGCGAGACAGGCGCGACAGGATCCAGCGGTCCTCGAGCGCTTGCGGCGCGGGCGGCGCGACCGTGGCATCGCCCGCCGACGCCAGCACCAAACGTGTCGCGTTCCACAGCTTGTTGCAAAAGCGCCGGTAGCCCTCGACGCGACTCTCGTCGAAACGCACGTCCTGGCTCGACATCGCCACCGATGCGGCCCATGCGCGCACCGCGTCCGTCCCGTACTTCGTGATCAAACCGCGTGGGTCGACGCCGGTGCCCAGCGACTTCGACATGCGGCGACCGTCGGCAGCCTGCACCTGGCAGTGAATGGCCACATCGGCGAATGGAGCCTCGCCCATGAACTCCAGGCCGGTCATGATCATCCGGCTCACCCAGAGGTTGATGATCTCGCGGGCCGTGCTGTTCATGTTGTTCGGATAGAAGGCCTCCAGGTCCCCTGTCTCCTCGGGCCAACCAAGCGTCGCGAACGGCCACAGCGCCGATGAGAACCACGTGTCAAGCACATCGGGATGCTGCGTCAGCGTCGTGCTTCCACATTCAGTGCATTCGTGAGGGCGCTCCACCGCCACGAGCTGGTGCCCGTTGTCGCAGTAATAGACCGGCACGCGATGGCCGAGCCAAAGCTGGCGCCCAATGTTCCAGTCGCGCAATCCGCGAAGCCAGTCGAGGTAGGTGCGCTCGTAGCGGTCGGGGTGCCATCGCACCTTGCCTGCGGCCGACGCCTCCAGCGCCTTGTCGCGCATGACTTCCATCCGCAGCCACCACTGCTCGCTGATCAAGGGTTCGATCACCGCGTCGCATCGATCGCAATGCCCGACCTCGTGCGTGTACGGCTCCTCTTTGACGAGCAGGCCCTGCGCCTTCAAGTCTTCGACCACATGGCGGCGCGCCTCCAGCGCAGGCAGGCCGTCATAAGGAAGGCCGGGCACGTTCATGGAGCCGTCGGGGTTCATCCCGTTGACGACCTCCAGCGAGTGGCGCTGGCCGATCTCGTAGTCCATCGGGTCGTGCCCGGGTGTGACTTTGAGCGCGCCGGTCCCGAAGTCTTTCTCGACCGCCTCGTCACCAACGACGGGCAGCTTGCGACCGACCAGAGGCAGAATCGCCGTCTTGCCGATCAGGTGCTTATAACGATCGTCGGTCGGATGAACTGCGATACCGGTGTCGGCGAGCATCGTCTCCGGCCTCACGGTCGCGATCATCACGTCGCCCCCGCCCTCGATCGGATATTTGATGAAAAACAGCACGTCGTCGTGGACCTGCCACTTGACCTCGAGGTCTGAGATGGCCGAGCGATCGCGCGGGCACCAGTTGACGATCCGCGGCGCGCGATAGATCCAACCCTTCTCATAGAAGGACACGAACGCAGTCATGACGGCGCGGACGTAACGCGGGTCCATCGTGAAGCGGAGCCTCGACCAGTCCAGCGACGCGCCGAGGATGCGGTCCTGGCTGACGATCGTGTCGCCGACCTCGGCATACCACTCGTTCACTCGGGCCTCGAAGGCCTCGCGCCCAAGCTGCTCCTTGGTCATGCCCTCGGCGGCCAGCTGCTTCTCGATCACATTCTGGGTGGCGATGGCGGCATGGTCCATGCCCGGCAGGAAAAGCACCTCGTAGCCGGCCATGCGGCGGTAACGCGCGCAGATGTCCTGGAGCGTGTGGTTGAGCGCATGACCCATGTGCAGCTCGCCAGTGATGTTGGGCGGCGGCAAGCAGATCGTGTATTTCGGCTTCTTGCTCTTCGCGGCGGCGGTGAAAAGGCCTTCTTTCTCCCAGCGCGCGTACCAGCCTGCCTCGATGGCCTGTGGATCGAAGGCGGGCGGCATGGAACTCGGGTTCTTGCTCATGGGCGTGTTCGGAGGTGCTGAGCTGGGATCTGGAGTCGCCGGCGGAGGATCGCTAGCGCGAACGTGCCGGCGAGGGTACGGATACGTGCTCGACGCGGCTCATGGTGCTTGAAAGTCTAGCGTTTGTGCCTCTGCCGCTCGCCGACCGGTCCGGGCTAGGCTGACTCTCCGACCAGGCGCGCCGGGCTTTCGCCTTCTTCGCCCAGCTCGAACTCCGGCTCCAGCGCTTCGCGGATCGAACGCTCGGAGATGAGGCACCGCTTGATTTCAGGCCGCGAGGGGATCTCGAACATCGAGTTGAGCAAAGCCTCTTCGATGATCGACTTCAAAGCGCGCGCACCGGTGCCTCGATGCAGCGCGAGCTCCGCTATCGCATCCAGTGAGCCCTTCTGGAACACCAGCTCCACGTTGTCCAGAGTGAAGAACTTCTGGTACTGCTTCACGAGCGCGTTCTTCGGCTCCGTGAGGATGCGCACGATGTCCTGCTGATCCAGGTGGTGCAGCGTGACGATGATCGGCAAGCGCCCGATGAACTCGGGGATGAATCCGTACTTGAGCAGGTCCTGCGGCTGCATGAGCTTGAGCGTCTCGGACACGGCCTTGCGCTCGATCTTGTTGTGCGGCGCCCCGAAACCGATGGCCCTGCGCCCGATGCGCTGCTCGACGACCTTCTCCAACCCATCGAACGCGCCGCCGCAGATGAAAAGGATGTTGGTCGTATTGATCTGGATGAAATCCTGGTGTGGGTGCTTGCGCCCGCCCTGCGGCGGCACGTTGGCGACGGTGCCTTCGAGGATCTTCAGCAGCGCCTGCTGAACGCCCTCGCCGCTGACGTCCCGCGTGATCGAAGGGTTGTCCGACTTGCGCGCGATCTTGTCGATCTCGTCGATGTAGATGATCCCGCGCTCAGCGCGGCTGATGTCGAAATCCGCCGCCTGGATCAACCGCAGCAGGATGTTCTCGACGTCCTCGCCCACGTAGCCGGCCTCGGTGAGGCTGGTCGCGTCGGCGATGGCAAACGGCACGTCGAGGATCTTGGCGAGGGTCTGCGCGAGGTACGTCTTCCCGCAACCGGTCGGACCGACGAGCAGCACGTTCGACTTCGTCAGCTCGACATCGCCAACCGACTTGGAGGCGGAGATGCGCTTGTAGTGGTTGTAGACCTGGACCGACAGCACCTTCTTGGCGCGTTCCTGCCCGATCACGTACTGGTCGAGCGCCGCGCAGATGGTCTTCGGGTTGGGGATGAAGCCCGTCTTCTGCTTCTTCGTGCCGGCTGAGCGGTTGTCATCCTCGAGGACCTCCTGGCACAGATCGATGCACTGGTCGCAGATGAAAACGCCAGGGCCGGCCACCAGCTTGCGCACCTGGTCCTGCCCCTTGCCGCAGAACGAGCAGCGCGTGTAGCGGCGTCGGTCCTCTCTTTCGTTCATTGATCCCTCATCGCTGTGTCTGGTCTGTGTCTATCAAGACGAGGCCGGTGCCGGGGGATTATGGCCCCACAGCATCTCGTTCGCAACGCTTATGCACTCGCTGCAGATGAAAACGCCGGAACCTGCTACGAGCCTCACACCCAGCTCGCCCTGCATCTTTCCGCAGAACGAGCACTTTGGCTTGTGCCTCTTGACCTCGCCGCTCTTCCCCCTTCGTCGGAAGATCATGGCTAAGGGGCTGCCACCACCTTTTCTTTCTCTTTCTCTTTTTCTTTGGCGGTCGCGGCTTCGCGGGCTACGTCGAGCGGCTTGATCGGAGTGAGGATGATGTCGTCGATCAGCCCGTACTCCTTGGCCGCGTCGGAGGTCAGGAAGTAGTCGCGTTCGGTGTCGAGGGTCACCTTCTCGATCTTCTGACCCGTGTGCCGAGCCAGGATCTGGTTCAGCTGCTCGCGGGTGCGAAGGATCTCCTTGGCGTGGATCTGGATGTCGGTCGCCTGTCCCTGCATCCCGCCCCAAGGCTGGTGGATGAGGATGTTCGCGTGCGGCAGCGCGTAGCGCATGCCGTGCGCCCCGCC
>JBGQGI010000139.1:0-5297 GCA_041497375.1 Candidatus Dormibacteraceae bacterium
AAGCTGGGCCGGAGCCTGGACGAGATCTTTCCCAAGGCCGACTACCAGATCATGCACACGCTGCTTTTTCCGCACGACGTCATCCACATCGAGAACCTCGGTGGGCAGATCGATGAGGTGCTCGACAGCAAGATCCTGTTTGGCTGCTTCCCCTGGCGCTTTCAGGGCGGCGAGGCCGCGCTGTGCAGGGCCGTCGCGATGCTCGACGAGTGAAGCCGCCAAAGTTCGAGTACCACGCCCCCGCCACGGTCGAGGAGGCATGCGCTCTGCTCGGATCGCTCGAGGACGCGAAGGTTCTGGCCGGCGGGCAGTCGCTCGTGCCGCTGCTCAACTTCCGCCTGGCGCGGCCGCAGCACCTGGTCGACATCAACCGGGTCGAAGGCCTCGATCGTATATATGAGCGTGATGCCGGTATCGCCGTGCAGGCGCTTGCGCGCCAGGCGGCGGTGGAGGACTCATCGCTCGTAGCGCGCGTGTGCCCCCTGCTCAGCGATGCGATGCAGCTCGTTGCCCACCGGGTGATTCGCAACCGCGGCACGGTGTGCGGCAGCCTCGCCCATGCCGACCCGGCATCGGAGCTTCCTGCGGTGCTGCTTGCGCTCGCCGGCCAGGTCGTGGTGCGCTCCACGCGTGGGCAGAGGGTCATCGGCGCGGATCGTCTCTTCACTGGTGTCATGGAGACCGCCGTTGCTCCGGATGAGCTCATCGTGGAGGCTTGGTTCCCGGCGCCGGCCGGCTCGTTCGCGATCATCGAAGAGTCCCGCCGCCACGGGGACTTCGCGCTTGCCGGTGTGGTCCGCGCCGGGCAGCGGCTCGCCCTGTTCGGAGTCGCGCCAACGCCGGTGCTCGCAGACCCGGTTGATCCCACGCGTGGATTGCGTCCGAGCGGCGATCTCGAGGCCACGTCCGAGTTCCGTCTCCACCTGGTGCGGGTCCTGACTGAGAAGGCACTGGCAGCGTGAAGGTCAACGACATCGACCATCCGGCGCCGACCGATCCTCGCCGCCTGCTGTCCGACCACCTCCGCCACGACCTCGGGCTGACCGGCACCCACGTCGGGTGCGAGCACGGCGTGTGCGGATGCTGCACCGTGCTGCTCGACGGTGTCGCGGTGCGATCGTGTCTGATGCTTGCCGTCCAGGCCGAAGGCCATGACGTGACGACAATCGAAGGCCTGGCGCGGGCGGGCGAGCCGCTGCATCCCGTGCAGCAGGCGTTCCACGAATGCCACGGCCTGCAATGTGGCTTCTGCACTCCGGGCTTTGTGATGTCGGTGGTCGGACTGCTGCAAAAACATCCTGATCCATCGAGCGAGCAGCTCGACGAAAGCATCACCGGCAACCTCTGTCGTTGCACCGGCTATGCGTCGATCCGGCGTGCAGCGCACCGCGCAGCGGAGCTGTCAAAGCGATGACGACGCGCTGGTTTGGCGCGCCCGTGCAGAGGGTCGAGGACGACAGGCTGCTGCGCGGGCTCGGCCGGTTCACTGACGACATCGACGACGGCGCGCTGGAGTCAGTGCTTGTGCGTTCGCCATACGCGCACGCTCGCATCCTCTCCATCGACGTGAGCGCCGCTCGCGCCGTGCCGGGGGTCGCCGCCGTCTACACCGCTGCCGACCTGCCCTTCGGCGGCACCGACCTGCCGATACTCATTCCGCATCCGAACCTCAAGCACGGCCGCACCCAGCGATGCCTCGCGTCCGAGGTCGTCCGCTACGCAGGCGAGGCAGTGGCCTTCGTGGTCGCAGAAAGCCGGGCGATCGCGGAGGATGCCGCCGAGTTGGTCGAGGTCATCTACGAACCTCTGCCCGTCGTGATCACGCCCGAGCTGGCCGCCCGCGCAGAGCGCCTCGTACACGATGACGTGCCCGGCAACGTTGCGGCCGAGATGACGCAGGAGGTCGGGGATGTCGATCCAGCGCTCGCCGCGGCGCCGCATCGCAAAGCACTGCACCTGCGGTTCGAGCGGGGTGCCGCCGCGCCGATGGAGTGTCGTGCGGTATGGGCGCGATGGTCGGACCACGAACGGAAGCTGACCGTCTACGACTCCACACAGTCGCCGACTTCGATCCGCGGTGGCCTGGCGGTGCTTTTCGGTCTCCCCGAGTCCAGCGTCGAGGTGATCGCCCCCGATGTGGGCGGCGGCTTTGGGCCGAAGATCATGCTTTTCTATCCGGACGAGCTGCTCGTTCCCCACGCGGCCATGCAGCTGGGCAGACCAGTCAAATGGACCGAGGACCGGCAGGAGCACTTCACCGCGGTCAACCAGGAGCGAGGCCAGGTCCACGAAGTCGAGGTGGGGTTCGACGACGAGGGCAAGGTGCTCGCGCTCAGCGACGATTTCATCCACGACGCCGGCGCGTACACGCCGTACGGGATCATCCTTCCGATCATCACCGCGGGCCAGATACCTGGGCCGTACCGGGTGCCAAACTACCGCGTTAGATTTCGCGACGTCTACACCAACGCGACGCCGACGTCGCCATATCGAGGCGCGGGTCGTCCTCATGCATGTTTCGTCATGGAGCGCACGCTTGACACGATCGCGATTGAGCTGGGGCTCGATCGGGTCGAGGTACGGCGCCGCAACCTGATCCAGCCCGACCAGTTTCCTTACGAGGTCGGAGTCGCCTGGCAGGATGGCAAGAAAGTCATTTACGACAGCGGCAACTACCCGGCGCTCCTCGAGAAGACCATCGCGATGCTCGGCCCGCGCCCGGCGGGCGAGCACATCGGCATGGGGCTCAGCGTCTATGTGGAGGGCACGGGGGTCGGTCCATACGAGGGCGCGCACGTCCAGGTGCTGGTGTCGGGCAAGGTGGTGGCGGCGACGGGGATTCCCAGCCAGGGCCAGTCACATGCGACCGTTTGGGCGCAGGTCGTCGCCGACGAGCTCGGGGTCGACGTCGCCGACGTCGAGGTGACGAGCGGCGACACGCGCCGCTTCCCGTGGGGCGTCGGCACCTTCGCCTCGCGTGGCGCGGTCACCGCGGGCAACGCGATGGGGGTGGCGGCGCGGATGGTCGCCGACAAGGCCAGGCGCATCGCAGCCGAGCACCTCGAGGCTGATCCCGCGGACCTGGAGCTGGTCGATGGTCGCGTGAGCGTGAAAGGCTCGCCCACGCGCGGCATGCCGCTCGCGGCCGTCTCGGTGCTGGCCAATCCGGTCCGCTATGCGTTTGGCGGCGGGACGGAGGCCGCGACGCAGTTCACCGCCAGGCCGCGCCCTGGCCCACCTCTGCCGGAGGGCGAGCAGCCGGGGCTGGAGGCGACGGGCTACTACAGCCCGCCCGGATCGGCCTGGGCATCAGGTTGTCACGCCGCCTACGTGCGCGTCGATCCCAAAACATTCCGCCTCGAGATCCTGAAGTACGTGGTCGTCCACGACTGCGGGCGCGTGATCAACCCTTTGGTGGTCGAAGGCCAGATCGAGGGCGGAGTCGCGCAGGGCATCGGCGGCGCGTTCTACGAGCGCCTCGCATATGACGACGAAGGTCAGCTACGCAACGCGTCGTTCATGGAGTTCCTCATGCCGTATGCGACTGAGATTCCACCGATAGCGATCGATCACATCGAGACGCCGTCGCCACTGAACCCGCTTGGAATCAAGGGGGCGGGGGAGGCGGGGGTGATTCCGGTCGGCGCCGTCCTCGCGTCCGCGATCGAGGAGGCTCTAGGCGTTCCCATCACCGAGATGCCCTTGTCTCCCCTCAAGTTGTTCGAACTGTCTACGAGTCCCTGACGATCGCGGCTACGATGTTTCCTCCTGGCGGGCCCTGGTGGGAATTTCGTTCTCCTCCGCTGACGTAGTTCGTGGTGCGTCCGGTCACCGACGCGATGAGCATCCCGCCCAGCGCCTTTCCGATCTGGTAGGCATCGACGTCATCGAGGAGCGTGATCCGCTGACCGCGAATCCGATCGCTGCCGGGAATCACCGACTTGGCGAAGACGTGGACGAGGCGCGATAGGTCGCTCTCATCGGGCAGCCCGCCGATGAACCGCAGTCCCGCCGCGCGGAGCGCGTTTCGCACGCCCTCTGCATCGATGAAATCCTTGGTCACAGCGTGACCGATCCGCAGTGAGCTTCGCGAGCGAGACGAGTTGCCGAAGAGCACGACCTCGCCATGGCGCTTCTCGCCGCCCGAGGATGTCATCGCCACCTCTGAATAAAGTTCCCAGTTGCGGCGCACCACGTCATCTGACAAGGCCGACTCCGCAACTTCGCCGAGTGCCATCGCAACTCCAAGCGCCGCGGCGTCGTTGGCGTATACCCCTGCTCCTTCAGGACCGAACGTGAGGTCGTGCGAAACCACGGTCTTACCGCGCGACTCCGCATCCTTGATGCTCCCTGTCGTCAGCCCGGGAACCTTGACCATGACCAGGTGGACGTCGTGAGGATCCGTCAGGTTCGCATCGGCCATGGCCCGGCGGGTCGCTTCTGCCACCTTTCGAATCTGGCCCATCCTGCCGACCTCCTCCGGGGCGATCGGTTCGGAGCCGGCCCGGCCGACGACAAGTCTCTTGCTTTGTTCGTCGCCGTGGCCGGCGCGCGTATCACCGTCAGGGATCTCGATCCACTCTCGGGTGACGGCGGCGATGTGGGGAGTGATCACGCCCGGGCAGCCGCCTGACAGGACAAAGATGACCTGCTTCGCCACGTCGTCCACAGGGATGCCGAGAAACTTGGCGGTCCACTCACGCAGGGCAACGTCGGCCCACACACGACCCCAGTCGTCGTGCTGTCCGGTCCCCTCCGTCTTTCCAGCGAGTGCGACGAGCGTGTCCGGCTTGATCTTCCCCGCGTCCGCCAGCTGTTGCAGGCCTGAGGTGTCGGACGGGGTGGCCATGGGGCACACGAACATTTCGACTCGCTGAGCCTTCATCCGATTACCTCCATCCAAAGGTCATTCCAGGCCCGGAGGACGCTGGAAGCCGAATCCTGGCATTGCTTCGAGCTGCTCCGCCAGCGCCAGCAGCTGCCACTCCTCGCCGGAGCGTGCGACCAGCTGCACTCCCACCGGCAAACCATCATGGAGTCCGGCAGGAACCGAGACGGCCGGAGTGTGCGCGAAGCTGACTGGCAGCACGAACTGGATGTACTGCCCGTACGGCTCGCTTAGGAACGGTGGTACCTGCTCGATCGGCATGGGAACCAGGCCAAGGGTCGGGGTGAGCAGAAAGTCGCACTTGGTCAGCAAGGGCTCGATGACCACTCTGTAAGCGGCGGCTGCAGCCTTTTCGAAGGCCTGGAAGTAATCGAGCGCACCAAGCAGGCGCCCTTGCTCGACGAGCTTG